>JAYUUX010000055.1:0-8539 GCA_043754645.1 Verrucomicrobiales bacterium
AGGCCGCCAGCACTTCCACCGCGCCAAGCGTGCGGCCATCGGACATCAGCACGTCCCAAGGTCCGTCTGGCGAATGCGACAACGACCGGAAAGTTTGGACGGAGTCGGCCAGCGAAAGGTTTGGCAGGTGATCGATCTCCAGCAGGTCGAGCGCGAGCGACGTGGTCCCGACCTTCAACATCGACGAAAACGGCAGGACATTCGCGTCGCCGTGCAGCAGGTGAAGCCGGCGGTAACGGCGGGCATCAGCCAAGGGCTCGTCGCGGGTGTTGATGATCGCGCGGTTGAACTGCACCCATTCGAAGAGGTCGTTGTTGATGTAGTCAGCGCGCTGGCTGATCTGGAAAAGATTGGATTCGCCCGGTCGCGTCAGGTCGCCGCGCGACTCGGCCGCAACGGTGGATCCCACCCGGCCTGCGCCGCAAAGCAGCACTCGCACGGTCAGGAATGTGAGGAGCGAGAGGACGTTTCCCTCGGTCAACTGCGCCGAGCGGCGGACGAGGTAGTTCTCATGGCAGCCGAAGGTCGCGCCGGAATAGTGGTCGACGTTGTTCCGGATGAAGCTGACCTCGCCGCCCATGCCCAGCTCCTCGACTGCTTGGCAGATCATGGCGTCGCCGGACTGGTCGTAGCGGAGCACGTCGATGAGCGAGAGGCATTCGGGCGTGCAGAGTTCGAGATGGCCCATGTCGACGTAGGCCCGTCCGCCGTTGAAGAGAAACCCTCCGTTGCCCGCCGGCTCGTCCCAGTCGCGCTGATGGACATCGATGAGCCCGTATCGCTGCCTGGCGAAGATCCAATCACGCACCCGGCTCACCGCTCCAGGCGACCCGGGAAGGTTGGGCGCAAGGCAGCCGTATTCCGTTTCGAGGCCGACGATGCGGTTCATGCGTCAAACGACCCGGATGGTTTGAACCACGAATAGACACGAATAGACACGAATGAGGACGAGTTTCTCGTTTCGATACGGCAGTGTCCGAAGCTAAACGGCTCCCCTCCGAAACATTCGTGTCTATTCGTGTCCATTCGTGGTTTCCGGGCCGCTTTCAAATCCCAAGCCCAGCGGCGGTCAACGGTTCATACCGCGCCGCCCGTTGTCCTCGACGGTTCAGCCACCCCAACTCGATCGTCTTCCCCACGACACCGGCCCGCCAGCCCGCTTCAAGTTCGGCCCGGGGAGTCGTCATGGGCTTGTCGTTCGTAAGACAAAACCAGACCTCGAGAAACGCGCGGGCCGCGTCCGCCATCGGGGATTGAGGGGTGACGATCTGGCGGAGATGCGCGGTGGCCGCAGCTTCGAGGTCGTTGTTGCCAGCCGCCAACATCAGACCGCCGGGCTGGATCTGGAACGTGCCGTCGTAGCGAAGACGAACCAGTTGGTCGCGTTCGGGAGCATCGGCCAACTCCGCGAGGATGAGCTCCACTAGGAAAGGCGCCTGGAAGATCTGTTCGAAGCCGGTCTTCAGCTGCGGTCCGAGCCCGAACCCAACCAGCCGACGCAGGCTCACGTCTTCCGGAGCGCGGGTGAAGCCTTCGACATGGGCGGCATCGATGGCGGCTTGGCGGATCTTCTCCATGTCCGCCGGATGGCCAAGCCCGGCCAGCGCGTGGCGGTCGAACAGCTCAAACACCTTCGACTGCCCGCTGCCGACGCCGAGCAGCAGGATGCCATCGGCCAGGCTGGCGGCGAAGACGGGCGATCCGCCCTTCAACTGCTCGCGCACGTAGTCGCGCCGGTTCGAAACGGCTTCCAACCAACGATAGGGTTCTTCAGTCATGGGTTAGATTGATCTTCATCACTCCATCAGCGCTTCAATCTCTCCAAGTGCCCTTAAAATCTCTGTCCGGTTTCTGCCAGATGAGATCCATCTTGGGAGACGTCCAACCAGCGAGCGATTGCTCCACCCGTGCTCGCCCCTCAGACGAGATCGAATCTTGGCCGAGACGTAGCCTTTCAGGAACTCGAGATGCTCCCGATTGGCCACCCACAGAATATGGCCACTGCACGGACGTCTGTGCCAAAAAGGAACCTTAAAATACCAGTCGATCGGTTCCTCTCCGAAACGGGAAGCAACACCGTTCGAGTGCCATTCACGATTGTGCCCGCATGAGCCGCAACTGAGGCGACGCGGCGCGAACAGAACCATCTTTGCTTCCTCGAAAATCCTTACATGCGCCTTCTTGGAGCAAATGGGGCAAACCACATCATACTCTTTGAGGAAATCGACCATTCTATCCCCATCATCGGTGAACCGTTTAACCTCTGCGGCTTTCACTTCAGCAACTCCCTCTGCTCCTCGTCGCTGACGATGTGGACGCCATCGGACTTCAGCAGCCGGATGGTCGCGAACTGGCTCGTGGCCGGATTCACGCCGCCGGTGGCGCTGTCGAACTCCGACGCCGTGATCAGGAGCCGCAGGGCGAAGCGCACGGCCTCGGCGCGGTTCATCTCCGACGGCCTCGGTGAACCGTGGTTGTGCTGGAAACTCAGAATGCTCCGGACGGTCTGTGATCCGGAACCGGAAGCGGAATAGCCAACGGCCTGGAACTGCGCGCCGAGCGGGTCGTAGAAGAAGATCTGCGGCTTGGCCGGGGTGACCGAGGTGTCGAGCCCCGCGAAGAGCGGCACGACCACGCCGACGCCTTGGAGCGTCATGGGCAGATTGTCGCGCAGCAGCCGGGCCAGCGCGCGGACCTTGGCGGATAGGCTGAGGGGCTGAAGCTGGCTGCGGCGGTAATACTCGAACGATGTCTGCATCACCCGCGCCATCTCGAAGGCCGTGGCAGGAACCCCGGCGATGGCGAGAAGCGAGGTCGCGTCGATCTCGATGACCTTCTCCACCTGGTCGGTCACGATCTGGTTGCCCGCCGTCGCACGCCGGTCGCCCGCCATCAACACGCCTTCGGCGCAGTGGAAGGCGAACACGGTCGTCGCCTGGGTCTGGGTGAAGGTCGCGGCGTTCACCGAAGCCCCGCGCAGGGGCTCGACACGGTGTTCGTTCAGCAGCGACAGGAAGTCTCCGGCAATCGGGTGGGCCATGGGTTCCCGAGGTTCTATTGACCGGTGCGCTGGCGATAACGTTTGGCCTGGTCGGGATCGACCTTGCGCATGCGTTTGAGGAGTTCCTCGGTGTTGGGTTTGTCGACCTTGGGCGCCGCGGGGCCGTCACCGCCGCCACTGCCGGGTCCGGGAACCACCGGCCGGGTCCGCTGGATTTGATCAGGCATACTTCGGGGAAAGTTGGGTGAAACCGTCGGGCGGAAACTCGCAGATTATTCCCTCCGCGCAAGCGCCGAGCCGACCGCAACCGGAACGACCGCGTCCGAACTTCGACGAACCGGCACCGGTTCAGCCCTGCTGACCGACCGGTAGGCAAGCCCGGGTGCCCGGGTGTCCCGTCGCCTGCCCCCTCCGGATGGCTCCCGGCAATCCATTAACTCCCTTCAGGAAAAGGCCGAGGAACCAAAAACCTTGGCTGTGGGCCGAAACTTTTCCAGATTCACGGCGTTTTCATTCCAGCAAGAAGCTCAACCGAATGGCACTGGCCTCAATAAAGCAGATTTTTGAACGCGAAGGGATCGCGTCGCCCGGCCAATTCAGCGAATGGTCCAAGGCCTGGAAGTCCGCCGCCGACACCGGCGCGACGGAGACCCTTCTGGCCTTCATCGCCCGTGAACGCGGCATGTCAGAAGAGTCGCTCCTGCAAAAACTGGCCACGAGCTTTGGCTGGCCCTTCCTCGAAGTGTCCAAGATGGACATCCCGGTCGAGGCCCGGAACAAGATCTCGACCAAGGTCGCCTTCCAATACAACGCCCTGCCAGCCGCCTGGGAAAACGGGGTTCTGACCGTCGCCGTCAGCAATCCGTTCGACTCGAGCATGCTGAACGCGGTGCAGTTCGACGCCCGGGGACCGGTCAAGTTCGCCCTCGCCACCTCCGTCGACATCGACAAGGCGCTGAAGAAATTCTACGGCGTCGGCGCCGAGACATTGGACGAGATCTCGAAGGACGAACCGCTGGACCTGCTCATCGGCGACAACAAGGAGATCACCGAGGACGACCAAGAGGCGTCGATCATCAAGTTCGTCAACCAGATCATCTGGGAGGCCCACAAGACCCGTGCCACGGACATTCATTTCGAGCCCCAGGAAGACGAACTGCGCATCCGCTACCGCATCGACGGCATCCTGCTCCAGGCCCCGATGCCTCCCCAGCTGAAGCGCTACCAGGCGGCGCTCATTTCCCGCATCAAGGTCATGTCGGGGATGAACATCGCCGAGAAGCGCCTGCCCCAGGACGGCCGCATCAACGTCCGCATCAAGGGCGAGGAGATCGACATCCGCGTCTCGACCGTGCCCACGGTCTATGGCGAATCGGTTTCGCTGCGTCTTCTCATGCGCGGCAAGATCATGTTCAGCCTGGAGAAGCTCGGCTTCCGGCCGAAGGAGGAGAAGTTGATCCGGGAACTGATCGTCAAACCCCACGGCATCTTCCTCGTCACCGGCCCCACGGGTTCCGGCAAGTCGACCTCGCTCTACGCCTTCCTCAGCACGATCAACTCGGTCACGAAGCGCATCATCACCATCGAGGAACCAGTCGAATACGAGCTGAAGGGCATCAACCAGATCGCCGTCCGTTCGGACATCGGGCTGAACTTCGCGATGGGTCTGCGCCATATCCTGCGTCAGGATCCAAACGTCGTGATGGTCGGCGAAATCCGTGACTCGGAAACCGCCGAGATCGCCATCCGCGCCTCGCTGACCGGCCACCTGGTCTTCTCGACGTTGCACACGAACGACGCCCCGAGCGCGTTCACGCGTCTGATCGACATGGGCATCGAGCCGTTCCTCGTCGCCTCGTCCGTCGAAGCCGTCATGGCGCAGCGGCTTGTCCGCACGATCTGCCCGCACTGCAAGGCCCCGCAGAACCTTTCGCTGGATTATCTTCAGACCATCGGGTTCCCGGAAAAGCACATCCAGTCGACCACCTTCTACAAGGGCACGGGCTGCGAAGAATGCCGCCAACTCGGTTACCAAGGACGCAACGGCATCCACGAACTTCTCGTCGTGACCGAAGCGATCCGGCCCCTCGTCATGCAGCGCGCCCCCTCCACGGCGATCGCGATGAAGGCGGTCGAAGGCGGCATGGAAACCTTGCGCGACGACGGCTGGATCAAGGTCATGAACGCCGCCACCACCGTCGAGGAAGTGCTCCGGGTCACGCAGTCCGAGGAACACATGAAGGCTTTGGTCGACTGAGCGAAGGACGCACCGCATGGCGCAACCGAAGAAAACAACCCCGCAGCGTTGGCAGTCCGCCAACCTCCTCGACCTGCGGCCGAACAGCCGCCGCCTCTGGCATTTCGGCATCGAAAAGCAGAAGCCCGTCCTCCAGTCGGAAACACCCGTGGCGGAAACGGGCCTGCTTTCGAACAGCAGCGTCGGCAAAGACTGGCGCGCCGCGATCCAGCCCCGGCTCAACGTCGCGTGGCTGCCGCTTGGACGAGTCTACCTCCGTCTCCTGCATCTTCCCTCGAACGAGACGGCCGAGCTCCAGTCGATGATCGAGCTACAGCTCGAGAAGCTCTCCCCGATTCCCGTTTCCCAGGTCGTCTGGAGCTACCAGATCCTACCGGGTTCGGCGAACAACCTGACGACCATCGCGGTCACCATCGTGCCGCGAAACACGGTCGACGAGTTCCTCGGCCAGCTCGAAAAGCGCGGCTACATCGCCGACCGCATCGAAGTTCCGCTGATCGACCAGTTGATGGGTCTGGAGCCCCGGGAAGACAGCGCGTGGTTGATCCCGGCCGAGAACAACACCTTCCTCGTCGCGTGGTGGACCGGCGGCACCTGGCAGCAGTTGGCGTTGTTGACCTCCCTTTCGCCCGAAGACCGGGCCGCGCAACTCACGGCGCAACTCGGACAAGTCCAATGGGCCGGCGAACTCGAAGGCTGGCTCACCACCGAACCGAAGTGGAACCTCGTCGGAACGCCCGAAACCATCGCGGAATGGGAGCCGGTGCTCCAGGCCGTCATCGGCGGACCCGTCGATGTCCAACCGCCCTTGGCTCCGGCGGAACTTGCCCGACGCAACGCGGACCGGGCTTTGAAGTCGGCCACCGTCGAAGGCCTCGTCCCGGCCGACAAGGCGCTTGCCTACAAGCAGCAGCTGACCAACCGCCTTTGGATCGGGGCCCTTGGGGCCGCCGTCGGCGTCTACTGCATCGGCGCGGCTCTCTACATGGGCTGGCTGGGCATCATGAAGTTCCAGCAGGGCCGGATCGAAACGGAGGTCGCGTCCGTGCGTCCCGGCTACACCAACACCATCCAGATGCGCCAGCGCGTGCTGATCCTGGAGGAACAGTCGACCCTGAAGTTCGCCGCGCTGGATTCCTGGAAAACCACGGCCGAACTTCTCCCACCCGAGATGCAGATCGTCTCCATGACACTCTCTCGCGGAAAGAAGATGGCGCTCTTCGGCACCGTTCCGCAGAGCGATTCGTCGAAGATCTCGGATTTCAACGAGGCGCTCTCCAAAGCCGTCGTAAACGGCAAGCCGGTCGCGGTCACACCCCCGATCCAACAGGCCCCGCGCCCCAGCGCCTCCGGTATCCCGACGATCAGTTGGAGCTTTGACGCCATTTTCGGAGGGAAGGACGAATGATCCGCTTCCTCGAAAAACTGAACCTTAAGCCGGGCGAGATCCGTCTGGTCGTGGGCGTCGGCTTCGTCGTCTTCGTCGTCTTGAACGTCATGTTCATCTGGCCGCAGTTCGGCGAAGTGGCCAAGTCCCATCTCCAGATCGCCCAACTCCAGCGCGACCTCGTCCGCTTCAAGAAGGAGATCGCCAACGCCCCGAGCTATCAGGCGTCGCTCAAGAAGCTCGAGGAAGGCGGCGGCTCCCTCCCGACCGAGGACCAGGCGCTGAACCTGATCCGCACGGTGCAGTCGCTGGCCAACGCGGCCGGCGTCACTCCGAACGGCATCACTCCGGTCAATCGCGCCGGCGCCACGTCCAACCCCCAGGACTTCTTCGAGGAGCAGTCCGTCACGATGGGACTGCTCGACACGCAGGAGGAGAAGCTCGTCGACTTCCTCTACAACCTCAGCACCGGCACGTCGTTGATCCGCGTGCGCGACATGAATCTCCGTCCCGACGCCGTGAACCAGAAGCTGCAAGGCTCCCTCACGTTGACCGCCAGTTACCAGAAGAAGCCCGTGGCCAAGAAACCCGGTGCGCCCGCCGCGCCCGCAAAGAAGCCCTGATCCATGAAGACCGTGAAATCCACCGCCGTATTTGTCACCGGTATCCTCCTGGCAGGCCAGGCCCACGGACAGAACACGCCACCGGCGATCCCGGCTCCGGCAAACCCTGCGACCAACGCCGCGCCGGCACTGATACCGCCTCCGCCGCGCAGCACCCCCGCGCCCGCGCCGTCCGGCAATCCGACGGTGACGTTGCCGCAGCCCCCCGCCACGCCGCCGTCTTTCCCCGCATTTCCGAATCGTCTCGGATCGAACACCAATCTGGCGACGGCCCTGACCAACGCCCTGCCGGCCGTGGGGACGAACAGAATGACGGCGCAGCAGATCGTCGCGACTGCGGCGGAACGCGCCCGCGCCCTCGCCGCCACCAACAATCCTCCGTCGACGCTGGTTCCGCCAGCCACTGCGGGAGCCGTCGCTTCGACCCCCGCAACCGCCGGATCCGCCAGCGCCGCGGGCCGCCAGGAGATCCCGGCGAAGGAGGAGGCCATCTACGAATACAAGCTGGCCGGCGGAACGCTCGAGATCCTGATCGCCGAATACATCCAACTGGTCCGCAAGATTCCCCTGCGCTCGGGTCCCGGCGCGCCGACGAAAGTTGACGGTGAATTGAAGGTGCCCTTCGCAACGCCTCCCGGCGTCAAGCTGACCAAGTCCGAAGCCATCATCTACCTTGAGACCATCCTCGGGATGAACGGCATCTCGCTCGTGCCCATCGGGGAGAAGTTCGTGAAGATCGTTCCGGAGGCATCGGTTGCCACGTCCGCCCCCGAGTTTTCGAAGCTGACGGCGGACCAGATTCCGTCGTCCGGCAACATCATCCAGCAAGTCGTCCAGCTGAAGTATGCCCTTATCACGGACGTCGTCTCGGCCATCACCCCGTTCGCCAAGACCCCGGCCAGCGTCGTCCAGATCCCCAGCACCCAGACGCTCATTCTCCGCGACTACGCGGAAAACGTGAAACGTATGCTGGAAGTGATCGAGAAGGTCGACCAGGTCGTCCCCATCGAGGTCAAACCCGAGGTCATCCCGATCAAGTATGCGCTCGCCGGGGATATCCAGAACGTCCTCGGCTCCCTCACACCCAGTGGAGCCGGAGCGACCGTCGGACAGAGCCGCACCAGCACGCTGGGACGGCCGGCGGGTTCCACGGGAGGCATCGGGGGCGCGGGCGGGATTGGAACGCAGGGAGCCTTTGGCGCCAACCGTCTGGGAGCCACGTCGGCCGGCGGCACCAGTCCATTCGCCACCGCGGGCGCCGCAGGAGCGGC
>JAYUUX010000056.1:0-8002 GCA_043754645.1 Verrucomicrobiales bacterium
TACGACGCGCCCGGTGGCCTTCCCGCCGCCTGATGCGCCGGCCGCCACCGCAATTCTTCCGGCAGAGTTCACATGAAGAACGCTCGCGTCGGAAGCTTCTTTCACCGTCGATCCCGCCGGGGCGTCGGCGCCAAGTCCGCCCGCGCGTCGGCAAGGGCGATCGGGTTGGAAGCTCCTTCATCATTTACGCGGTGGGACTGGGTGCCGGCCCCGTGGACGTTTCCACGGCGGCCGTAGGCGTCGAACCGGTCTTCTTCTTCCAGCCCAGCTTCATCACCACGACGTAGAAGACAGGAGTGAGGAAGAGTCCGAAGATGGTGACGCCGATCATGCCGGAGAAGACCGCCGTGCCCATGGCGCGGCGCATTTCGGAGCCCGCTCCCTCCGCGATGACGAGGGGAAACACACCGGCGATGAAGGCGATCGAGGTCATCAGGATGGGCCGCAGACGGAGACGACAGGCCTCGATGGCGGCATCGGTGGGCGACATTCCTTCGTCCTGCTTCACCTTGGCGAACTCGACGATGAGGATCGCGTTCTTGCAGGCCAGACCGACGAGCACGATGAGCCCGATCTGGGTGAAGATATTGTTGTCGCCGTGGCTCAGCATCACGCCCACCAGCGCGCTGAGGAGACAGAGCGGGACGATGAGGATGATGGCCAAGGGCAGACGGAAGCTCTCGTATTGCGCCGCGAGCACGAGGAACACGAGGAGGATGCAGAGCGGATAGATGTAGATGGCCGAATTGCCGGCAAGGATCCGCTGGTAGGTTAGTTCGGTCCATTCGTAGGCCATGCCCTTGGGCAGCGTCTGCTCCAAAAGCTTGGTCATCGCGGCCTCGGCTTCTCCCGAGCTCGACGTGGTGGAAGGGCCGCCGGTGAGTTCGGCTGCCGGATAACCGTTGTAGCGCACGACGCGATCCGGGCCGTAGCCGTCTGTCAGCTTCACGAGCGCGCCAAGCGGGACCATCTCGCCCTTGGCGTTCTTCGTCTTCAAACGGGCGATGTCCTCTGCGCGGTCGCGGAACGGCGCATCCGCCTGGGCGATCACTTGGAACGTGCGGCCGAAGCGGTTGAAATCGTTCACGTAGAGCGAGCCAAGGTAGATCTGCATCGTCTCGAAAAGATTCTGGAGCGGCACGCCCATGGACTTGGCCTTCACGCGGTCGATGTCGGCATCGATCTGCGGAACGTTGACGGTGAATCCGGAGAAGACATTGGCGAGTTGGGGATTGCCGAAGCTGGAGAACCACGCGGTTCGCGACGCTTGGAACAACGCGTCGTAGCCCAGATCGGCGCGGTCTTCGACGTAGAGTTTGAAGCCGCCGATCGTGCCGAGGCCGTTCACTGATGGCGGAGGAACCGCGAGAATGAAGGCGTCCTGGATTCCGGCGAAGGCCTGGTTCAGCGCTCCGACGATGCCAAGCCCCGAGGTCTCCGGCGTGCGCCGGTCTTCGAAGGGTTTGAGCCCAAAGAAAACGATGCCGGCGTTGGGTGCGACGCTGAAACCCTGGATGCTGAGTCCCGGGAACGCGACCGCATCCTGCACGCCGGGGATCTTCAGGCCGATGTCCGACATCCGGCGGATGACGGCATCCGACCTGTCCAGCGAGGCCCCGTCCGGCAGTTGGGCGAAGGCGACGATGTATTGCTTGTCCTGCGTGGGGATGAAGCCGCTCGGCACCTTGTTGAAACTCCAACCCGTCAGAGCCACCAGTCCGACGTAGAGGACGAGGGCGATCGCACCCTTGCGGATGACGCTGCCGACGCCGGCCGCATACTTCCCGGCCGACCATTCGAAGAACCGGTTGAAGGGCCGGAAGAGCCAGCCGAACAGCTTGTCCATCACGCGGGTCACAGCGTCCTTGGGCGCGTGGTGGTCACGCAGCAGGAGCGCGCTCAGGGCAGGGGAGAGCGTCAGGGAATTGAAGGCCGAGATGACCGTGGAGATCGCGATCGTGATGGCGAACTGCTTGTAGAACTGGCCGGTCAATCCGCTGATGAATGCCGTCGGAATGAAGACCGCGCACAAGACCAGCGCCGTCGCGATGATGGGCCCGGTGACTTCGTTCATCGCGCGTTTGGTGGCTTCCGTCGGCGAGAAACCGAGGGCGATGTTTCGTTCCACGTTCTCCACGACGACGATGGCGTCGTCGACGACGATGCCGATCGCCAGCACGAGGCCGAAGAGCGAGAGCGCGTTGATGCTGAAGCCGAGCGCCAGCATGACCGCGAACGTTCCGACCAGCGACACGGGCACGGCCGCCAGCGGGATGATCGATGCGCGCCATGTCTGGAGGAAGAGGATCACCACGATGACCACGAGCACGATGGCTTCGATGAGCGTGGTGACGACGGCGTCGATCGACTTGTCGACGAAGACCGTAGGATCGTAGGCGATGGCGTAGTCGATGCCTTCGGGGAAGTTCTTCTTCAGGTCGGCCATCGTGCGGCGGACGTCCTTCGAGAGCTGGAGCGCATTGGCGCCGGGCGACTGGAAGATCGGGATGCCGACGGCCGACTTGTTGTTGAGCAGCGAACGAAGCGAATAACCACCGGCTCCGAGTTCGATCCGGGCCAGGTCGCCGAGGCGGACTTTTTCCCCGTTGGGCCCGGTCTTGACGATGATCTTTGCGAACTCCTCCTCGGTGACGAGCCGGCCCTTGGTGTTGATCTGCAGTTCGAGATCGACCGGGCTGGAAACGGGTTGCTGGCCGATGGCGCCGGCGGCCACCTGGACGTTCTGTTCGCGGATGGCTGCCACGACGTCGCTGGCGGTGAGGTTCCTTGCTGCGACCTTGCCGGGGTCGAGCCAGATGCGCATGGCGTAGTCGCCTGAGCCGAAGATTTCCACACCGCCGACACCAGGGATGCGGGCGAGGACGTCCTTGACCTGGAGCGTGGCGTAGTTGCGGACGTAGATGTCGTCGTAGCGTCCGTCGGGCGAGGTCAGATGCACGACCATCGTCAGGTCGGGGGACTGTTTCGTGGTGGTGACGCCCAACGTGCGGACGATGTCCGGCAATTTCGGCAGCGCCTGCGTCACGCGGTTCTGCACCTGCACCTGCGCCTTATCGACGTCCGTGCCGAGGCGGAACGTGACCGTGAGCATCATCACGCCGTCGGAGGTCGCCTGGGACGACATGTAGAGCGAGTTCTCGACGCCGTTGATGGCTTGCTCAAGCGGAGCGGCGACGGTTTCTGAGATCGTCCTGGGATTCGCGCCGGGATAGGCCGCGCGAACGACGATTGTGGGCGGGACGACCTCGGGGTATTCGCTGATGGGCAGCCGGAACATCGCGATCGATCCAATGAGGAAGATCACGATGGACAGCACGCCGGCGAAGATCGGCCGGCGGATGAAGAAGTGGGAAAAGTTCATGGTCCTGGAACCGTTGACCGGAGTTCGGAGCGAAGCCTCCGCACGCGTTCAACGAATGGGAGAGTGTCAGTTCGCCGACGCCTGTGTGGCGGGCTTGGCTTCCTTTTCAGGCGTGACCGTCGCACCGGGTTGGACGCGCTGCAGGCCATTCACCACGACCTGTTCTCCTGCCTTCAAGCCCTCACGCACGACACGAAGGCCATCGATTACTGGGCCCAGTTTCACAGGGCGATAGGCGACCGTGTTGGACGAGGTCAGTGTCAGGACGAACTTCTGGCTCTGGTCTGTGCCGATGGCGCGTTCGTTGACCAGCGTCACAGGCTTCTTCTCGCTCAGCGGAACACTCAGCCGGGCGAAGAGCCCCGGCACAAGCTTCTCGTCCGCGTTGGGGAACACGGTCCGCAAAAGGATGCTGCCGGTTTCCGACTGGAGGCGGTTGTCGAAGGACTCGATGTAGCCGACCTGCGCGAGCCCCGCGCCATCGGCGATGGCCATGCGAACCTCGACTTTGCCATCGGCGTTCTTGGTGACTTTGTTCTCGCGGGTCAGACGTTGGAAGCGGAGCAGGGTGGCTTCGTCGACGTCGGTGTAGACGTAGACGGGATCCACCGAGACGACCGTCGTGAGCAAGGTGGTAAAGCCGTCGACGCCGGAGACGTTGTTGCCAGTGGTGACAAGCGCCCGGCTGACACGGCCGTCGATGGGCGACCGGACCTCGGAGAATTCCAAGTGCAGCGCCGCGTTCGACAACGCGGCTTCCGCGGAGGCGACCCCGGCACGCGCGTCCATCAGTCCCCATTTGCGCTGATCGGCTTCCTCGGTCGAGATGGTCTTCGATTCCCGCAACTGCTCGCCGCGCGTTGCTTCGCGCTCGGCGATTTCGAACCGCACTTTGGCGCGCTGGAGATCGGCTTTCGCTTTTTCGACGTCGGCCTGGCGCTGGCGAGGATCGATCAGAAAGAGGAGGTCGCCCTTCTTCACCTTCTGGCCGGCCTTGAACTTGATCTCCGAGAGATAGCCCGAAACGCGGGGACGGATTTCTACCGACTCGACCGCTTCGATTCGGCCGGTGAACTCGTCGGTTTCAACCAGTTCCCGTGGCTCAACGGGTGCGACCGTGACGGTCGGAGGTGGCGGCGCCTGTTGGGCCGGGCCAGATTGTTTGTTGCAGCCCGTGGCGACAAGAGCCGCAGTGGCGAGGGCCACGAGGAGGGGTTTTGTGGACGGCATGTGGGCAGGGGATGGAGTTATGAAAAACGGCCTTGGTTCAGGCGGAGAACGCGAGTTCGCCACTGACGTCCCGTAACCGGCGTTGTTTGGAGACCCATTTGGCGACCCGTTGCAGCCTTTCGGAAGCGAGCAGCGGGAAAACGAGTTGAGGGACGTTGGTCTGGAGCGCGAGCGCTTCAGCCTCATTCAGGGCGAGATGCACGAAATGTTCGAATCCTTCGGTCTCGCGACGGAAGGCCTCGATGAGCCTCGAACGCAGGGCCGCGAAGAGACCGGCGGGGTGGGCGCTGGAGAACATCGGTTGTTCGAACGAACCTTCGAACGGCGTAATGAAGCGGTTCATGGGAGGGACAGTTTAATAGTTTTCTAGTTAGTCAAATAACCGGGCAAAAAATTCAAACAGGGACCGGGTTCTGGCGTTTTGTTCCGAGGATTGAAAGAACGCCTTCAGGGATCTCTTTCAGCACTTCCAGGCTGTTCAGGATCCGGGCTTGGGTCAGGACACCCTCGAAGTAGGCGGTCAACATTCGCGCCTTGGCGGCGGCATCGGGAGCGTCGATCAATCCGGCGGTATGGGCTTCCCTGACGGCGCTGGTGATGTAGCGCTGATGGCAGTCGAGAACCTCCTGGATCTTCTCACGAAGTCCTTTCTCCTGGGTGCAGATTTCGGAGCCCAGGGTAAACAGCGGGCAACCGAGAACCTGGCCGAACTTTTCCTTCAATTCGACCTGACGGGCGCAGCCGCTGTCGCATAGCCGGATGATCCGATCCAACGGAGGAACCATGGGAGAAAAGATGGCGTCGAGCTCGGCCCGGCGTGCGCAGAACTCGGCTTCGATCGCGGCCACGGCGAGTTCGGACTTGGAATCGAAGAAGTAGTAGAAACTCCCTTTCTTTACGCCTGCCTTGTCGCAGATCTGGTCGATGGTCGTCGACCCGTAGGAGCCAATCCAGATGAGTTCTGAGATGGCAGCCATCAACCGCTCTTTGGCATCGCTGGTTCTTCCCATGTCTTTGTCGGTGTGACGATCGTTCGCTTGCGAGAAGTGTTTACCCATAGTAGACCAAACAGTCAACTATGTCTTTCCTCTCGGCCTCAGGTCTGTGGGATCTGGCCGGACCCAGGAACACCGAGAGGCTCTTTTGTCCTACTCTTTTTCCCCGCTGAGTTTCAAGGCAGACGCCTTCTCGGGCTTGCCTCCTACCGAGAGCGCCCGGAACCGCCAAATGCTGCGGCCGGGCATCGTGGAGAACTGGTCAACGGCTTTTCCGACCGTGGAGCCTGACGCATCGATCATGTCGAACTCGACCTTGACGCCGAAGTAACGCGAGTCTGAACGATTTGTGACCAGGCCGATGACGTGTTTCAGGGAAGTGCCCGGCTGGCTTTCCAGCTTGAAGCCGAGAAGTTCCAAATCGCCGGACGACGGGAGGATCGGGCGTTGCCAGCCTTCGGGAAGGGGGAACTCGGCGGAAGGTTTCGGAGCGACTGACGACGGCGAATTGGTCGCCGCGGCGGATTCGGCCGGTTTCGTTTTTTTGTTCGGCCCTGCAATCAGGATGGCCGCGGCGGTGATGAGCGCGACCATGAGCGCCAGCATTGGGGCCTTGAGACCCAGCGAGCCGGTTGCGGTGGTTGGACCGGGTTTTTCCTCATCGCCGCCGTCGTCGGGCAAAGTCATCGGCGCCCTGCAATGCGGGCAAATGATCGTGGTGCCGGCCGAGGCGGTCGGGTATTCGACATGCCCGCTGCAGGACGGGCATGTGGCTTTGGCATGGTCTGCGGATGACATTTAGCGTTGGGAGGAAGCTACGGCTTGAAGCGGACGGTTGCCAACCGGTCAAAGTTCCTCATTTTCGGGCGAAACCTTTCCCTCTTTTGTGCCGTCCAGTGCAGTAACACCGCACCTAGCGTATGAACCCGAACGAACACTCTGCCCGGCTGGAAGATCTTTTCGCCACGCGTCGCCAGTTCCTCAACCGCTTCGGCCTTGGCTTGGGTGCGCTGAGCCTGGCGTCGATGTTCAGTCCGTCCGAGTTGCTCGGCGCGGATCCTCACGCCATGGACGCCGCCGCTGCGGCAGCCGGGAATCCGCTCGCGCCGCGCGCCCCGCATTTTCCCGCCAAGGCCAAGGCGGTCATCCACGTGTTCGCCCAAGGGGCTCCGTCGCAGGTCGACACCTGGGACCCGAAGCCGACGTTGACCCGGATGAACGGCAAGACACTTCCCGACGGGGGCATCGCCATGGCGTCGCCGTTCAAGTTCGAGAAGAAGGGCAAGTCCGGCATCGAGGTGAGCGAGGTGTTTCCGAACCTGGGCAACCACGTCGACGACATGGCCATCATCCGTTCGATGTGGACCGACATCCCCGCGCATGAAGTCGCGACGGTGTTCATGAACACCGGGTCTTTGCGGCTTGCGCGACCGAGCGTCGGTTCCTGGGCCGTCTATGGTCTCGGAAGCCAGAACCAGAATCTTCCGGGCTTCATCTCGTTGCGTCCTGGCGGTGGCCTCCCGCTTGGCGGAACGTCCAACTGGCAGCCCTCGTTCCTTCCCGGCGTCTATGCGGGCACGAGCGTCAACACGTCCGCGCAGACGGTGTTCCAGATGATCCAAAACATCCGGAACCAATACACCTCCACCGCCGAGCAGCGCCGCGCCCTCGACTACGTCCAGCAGTTGAACGAGGTCCACGCGCAGAACCTTCAGAAGGAGGCCGCGCTGGAAGCCCGTCTCGAGGCCTATGAGATCGCGTTTCGCATGCAGGCCGAGGCGACGGATGCCTTCGACGTGAACAAGGAACCGGCCAACATGCGCGCCCTTTACGGCAACAGCCCCCAGGGCAAACAGATGCTCATCGCCCGGCGCTTGGTGGAGCGGGGCGTGCGGTTCGTCCAGGTCTGGGCCGGCGGTTGGGACCACCATCAGGATCTTGAAACCAAGCTGTCGCAGAAGGCGGAGGAGATCGACAAGCCGCTCGCGGCCCTGCTGACGGATCTCAAACAACGCGGTTTGCTCGACAGCACGCTGGTCGTTTGGGGCGGAGAGTTCGGCCGCAAGCCGACGAAGGATCGGAACGGCAACGAAAACCCCGGTCGCGACCACAACAACCGTGGCTTCACCACGTGGCTCGCCGGTGGCGGCGTGAAGGGTGGAACGGTCTACGGGGCGACCGATGAGTTCGGCGCGAAGTCGGTCCAGGACAAGGTTCATGTCCACGACCTCCATGCGACCATGCTGCATCTGCTCGGGTTCGATCACACCAAATTGACCTACCGTTCGAATGGCCGCGACTTCCGCCTCACCGATGTGGCCGGCAGCGTGGTCAAGGGAATCGTCGCCTAACCGGACAAACGGACCATGAAGCGCGTAACCATCACTGCAATCGC
>JAYUUX010000057.1:0-4340 GCA_043754645.1 Verrucomicrobiales bacterium
GACCACGATGGGCGACCACGAACTCGGCAAAGTGAGCATGGCCGGAAAGCAGGGCGGCCTGCGCTTCGACAGCTTCCGAGTCTCTGAGCGCGATCTGGGTATCCCAGGTTTCTGGGAACGGGACTTCGGAGCCTACAAGCTCATCGGCATCGCCTCCTCGGTCATCGCCTTTCCCGTGCTCGAAGCGGAGGCGCTGGCAGAAGAACGCCCGCTCTGGCTGGCGCAGCGTGAGCGGCTGCTGGAAGCGTTTCGTGAATCGCTCAACAGGCTGAAGCCCGGGCAACGCGTGCTGCTCTTCTGCCATGATCCCACCGCCCTGCCCTTCCTCGCCGAAGATCCGGTGATCGGGAGCTACGCCCAGCGGATTGAAGCCACGATCATCGGCCATCTGCATTCGCCGCTCGTGTTTTGGAAGGCGCGGATGCTTGCGGGGCTGCCGCCGATTCCATGGTTCGGATCGACCGTCCTGCGAATAACCAAAGCGCTCCGCCGCGCCCGGCTTTGGAAGCCTCTAAAGCCCCGTCTGTGCCCGGCGCTGGCCGGCGTGGAACTCCTCAAGGACGGCGGATGGCTGACCGTCGACCTCGATCTCGCGGGCCACGACGCGCTCTGGATCACGCGGCATCGGTTACCGAGGTGATGCAAGACCGGAGCAGCCAAGGCCCGGAGGGCCGACCGGAGATTAGCCGGTGGCGCGAGCCACCGGACAAAGGACGGAAAACAGTTCGGCCCTGAAGGGGCAGCGGAGCGAGTGGGAGTTTACCATCCGCCGCCCTATCAGGGCGGATGACTTATCGGGACGGAACCGGTGGCTCGCGCCACCGGCTAATTTCCTGGGGCGCCTCCGGCGCCAACAAATCTGGTGAAGGAGTGTTTAATCGGAGCGAGGCCTCTATTGCCCGCTTAGTTTCCGAACGCTTCCCGCAGCAGTTTCACGCTCTTGGGCACGGCGATGTCGGGGTCTTCCTTGCCTTCCATTTCCAGCGACACGTAGCCGCTGTAGCCGGCATCGGCGAGGATCTTGGCGATGCGTTTGTAGTCGAGGGCGAGCGTATACCACTCGCCGCCGCCGTAGTAGGTCTTGGCCTGGACGAACACCGTCTTGGCCGCGATCTGCTTGAGACGGTCGTAGGGGTTTTCGAGGAAGTTGCCAGTGTCCATCAGCACGCCCATCCACGGCGTCGGCAGCGCGTTGATGATGCGCAGTAGGCCTTCCGTCGTGCGCGTCAGGCCCCAGTGGTTCTCGAGCGCGAGCATGACGCCGTATTGTTCGGCCTTCGGGATGACCTCCGCGATGGCGTCGATGCACCACTTGAAGCCGTCCTCCTCCTTGAAGCCGGGCAACACCGGTTCATCTCCGCGCGCCTTCATCAGGTCGTCGAAGGAAGCGATGGAATTCCAACGGCCGGAGTTCAGGCGGATGCTCGGGGCGCCGAGTTCGTGCGCGATCTGGAGGCACTTGACCGTGTGGTCGATGGCCACGCGGCGGACGGCGGGATCGGGATCGACGAAGTCTTGGTGGGTGGAAAGCGAGATGAGCGAAAGCCCGTTGCGGAAGGCATGGCGCTTGAGCTTCTGGCAATAGGCGCGGCCGGCGTCGTCGAGCGGCGCCTTTTCCTCGAAATCCATCTGGCGATGGAGCACGTCCACACCTTCGACGCCAAGGGCAGCCGACTTGTCGATGACCGTCTCGATCGGCACCTTGGCAGTGCGGAAATGCCAATAGGAATAGGTGGAGATGCCAAGCTTGATGCGCGGCTTCGGTTTCGCGGCGCCGGAAGCAGACGAAGCGCCCGCGGTGACAAGTGCGCCAGCCGCGGGCAGCGCGGCGGCGGAAGCGAGAAACGAACGACGGGAGAGGTTCATGGTGCGAGGGGTGTTGGAAGAATTAGGCGCCGGCGGCGGCGCCGTTTCAATAGCGCGATTACTCCTGCGGATAAACGAGGATGCGGTCGTGGACGAAGACGATCAGGTCTGGTTTGCCGTCGCCCGTCACGTCGCCGACGACGGCTTCGCGGGGCTCCATACCGCCGCCGCGCTGCTGGCGGAAAGTGCGTTCTTCGAAGACCTGCCAGCGGTTCCCGGCCACGAGCTGGTGCGGCTTTTGGTAAAGCACGATGTCGATGTGGTTCTTGGCCGTTTCCAGGAAGACGAGATCCTTCCGACCGTCGTGGTTGAGATCTCCAGACACGAGGTCGTTCAGGCGTCCGTCCTTGATGGGAGTTTCGTAGCCGTCGAGCTCCTTAAGTTCGAGCACCTCGCCCTGAAGGCGCAGCCAGGCCGCGAGGTTCTGGCCGAGGAAGGCGATGCTGTTCGCCTGCTTGCCTCCGAGGGCCAGCGGCTGGAGTTCGGTGAATTCGGTCACGGGGATCTGGATGTTCTTCACCACGCGCCAGACGGCGGCGGCGTCGCGCTGGACGAAGCTCAAGACGCGGCGCTCGGCGTCGAGCAGGAATAGGACGGGCGTCGTATTCGTGCCCACCTTGAGCGGAGCGGCGGCCACGATGCGCGAGTTCACCGCGGCGCCGTTGATCTGCTCACGGACATCGACGTTCCACTTCTCGCCAGATTTCTTGAGGACGACGCCGCGGACGAAGTTTTTCTGGGCGAGCAGCAGTTCGGCTTTGCCGTCGCCATCCACATCGGCCGTCGCGGCCCAAGGCCGTTCACCATCGGCGCCAGGCAAGGTGATCTCGATCTCCTCAAAATCCTTTCCGGCCACCTGCCGGAGCACGCGGGCCTTCTCGTAGGCCACGAGGACGATGAGGTCGACAAGCCCATCCTGGTCGATGTCGTGGGCGATCATCGTCGCGGGAGCACCCTTGAACGACTCGCCCAGCTTCTGCGATTTCAGCAATCCACCCGGGCCAAATAGCTGGAGGGATCGTTTGCCGTCGTTGTCCGAGACGACTGCGAAGACATTGGTGCCACCGGCGAGAGAACCAGACGCGAGGACGAGCGGTTTCCCGTTGAGCCCAAGCGGCGTCGGGAAAGGGAGCTTCCCCGAATCATCCAGCCGTGTGACGGACACGAGCTTTTCATCCTGGCTGAGCAGCGCGATCTCAGCACGGCCATCGCCGTTCCAGTCAAGGGCCGCGAGTTCGGTCACGCCGGCCAACGTGGGAAACGTCGCGGCCGGCCCGAACGTGCCATCGGCCTTCTGCAGTTGGAGCGAGAGTTGGCCGCTCTCCGGATCGGCCACGAGCAGATCGGCCAACCCGTCGCCGTTCACATCGGCGAAAGCGAGACCACGCTTGGACTTTGAGGTCCGCTGGAGCGGCTGGATCTCGAACTGGCCTTCGACCAATCCGGCAGCAAGCGGTGCGGCGGTTCCCTTCACCACGTTGGCGAGCGACGCGCGGCCGGAATTCAGCGCGATGCTGACGATCTCGGCCGTCTTGTCGCCGTCGAGATCATCGGCCCAATAGGACCGGACCGGCGGGGAGGTGAAATGAACCTCGGGACCCAACTGGCCGGCGGCGTTCTGGAAGCGGACGCGGAACGGCGTGGGAGAATCCCAGTTCACGAGCAGCAGATCCTGACGGCCGTCACCGTTCACATCGAGGATCTGCACGGACTTCACCGCGGCGGAGAGCGGAATCTTCTCGGGCTCGGAAAGCTGGTGGTCCTTGCCTTGCCGCAACAGGTAAAGATGCGTCTCTGCAAGCAGGACCACGTCGGGCAGTCCATCGCCGTCGATGTCCCCGGTCGCGAGCGCGTTGGGAGAAAGCATGGCGTCCTCGATCGGCCAGCGCTTCAAAGCGGCCCAGCCGTTCGTGCCGAGGTTCGCCTGGAAGATCAGCTCCTTCGGTTCACCGCCGTAGTAGAGCAAGTCCGGCCGGCCGTCGCCGTTGAGGTCGGTCACCGCGAGCGCGGCGATGCGCTTCTCCGACGAGACGGAGTCGATGCGGAAGCGCGCGTCGGGCGGAAGTTCGTTCACCTCCCGCCTCGTCGAGGCGGAGACCGGACGGTTCGTCCGGCCCGTCTGGTTCCACAGGATCTGGATGCGGGACTTGGCGTTGTTGGCGACGACAAGGTCGAGTTTGCCATCACCGTTCAGATCGGCCTGGTGGAGCAGCGACGCCTGGAAGTCGACCGGGTAGATCTCGGGTCCGCGAAAACCAAAACCCGGTCCCGGGTTCGTCGGTTCCGCAGCGGATGCGACGGCCAAAGCGCCACCCAAAACGGCCATCAAGCCCGGCACGAGACGGAGGAATGTCGAACACACGCGGCGAAAATGCCATGCGAAGGCCGTCGCGCCAGTTCATTCACCACGCGGGGAGCCCGAAGCCCTTTTGAGGCACGCGAACCCAAGAGCTTCCCTTGAAACCAAACATTCG
>JAYUUX010000058.1:0-6746 GCA_043754645.1 Verrucomicrobiales bacterium
CGGAACTTGCGGCTCGTTGCAGTCGCGGATGTCGATCTGTCGCGGACGGCCGAGGTTCGGCGGCGGTTTCCGGAGGCGCGGATCTATCAGGATTGGCGCGAGTTGCTCGACCGGGAACGCGATATCAACTCGGCGAACATTTCGACGCCCGATCACATGCACGGGCCGATCACGATGCGCTGCCTTCAGCGTGGCCTGAATGTCTACACCCAGAAGCCGCTGACGCAGACGATCTACGAGGCCCGCCAACTCACCCGCGTGGCCCGCGAACGGCGCATCGTCTCCCAGATGGGCATCCAGATCCATTCCCACGTCCACTACCGCAGCGCCGTCCAACTCATCCACGACCAGGCCATCGGCAAGGTGAAGGAGGTCCACACGTGGAGCAGCAAGAAATGGGGTGATCCGACACCGCTGCCGACCACTAGCGACCCGATCCCCGCCGGATTCGACTGGAATCTCTGGCTCGGCGTCGCGGCCGACCGGCCATTCATTGGCAAGGGCTACTACCATCCCGGCAACTGGCGGAAGCGGCTCGACTTCGGCACCGGCACCTTCGGCGACATGGGATGCCACATCTACGATCCCGTCTTTAAGGCCCTCAACCTCGCCGCGCCCATCTCCCTCCGCTCGGAAGGCGAACAGCCGACGGCGACCAACTGGGGCATCAACGCGGTCATCCACTACGTCTTTCCCGGCAACGAACTTACCGCCGACAAGACCGTGAAGGTCACCTGGTATGACGGAGACATGCGCCCGCCCGGCAGTGTGCTCGAGGGCCTCGGCCCCGACATCAAGCTGCCCGACCAGGGATCGATCTTCCTCGGAACCAAGGGTGCCATGCTCCTTCCGCACATCGGCATGCCCGTCCTTCTGCCGAAAGCCAACTTCATGGAGTTCGCCATGCCCAAGCTCGCGCAGGTGGATCATTACCGGCAATTCGTCGAAGCCTGTCGCGGCAACGGCAAGACCTCGGCCCACTTCGACTACGCCGGTGCGCTCACCGAGACGATCCTTCTTGGCGGCGTGGCCACGCGCTTCCCCAAGACGACCTTGGAATGGGACGCTGCGAAGATGACTTTCAAGAACCTGAACGAGGCGAACCCGTTCCTCCGCCGCGCCAGCTACCGCAAGGGCTGGGAGCCGAAGTGGGTGTGATGACGGTCAGGGGGAAATGGTAGGCGTATGAGCGCATCATCCAACAGCCGACCACGACGGGCGCGGTTCATCGCCATCAGCGGCTGCGCAGTCGTGCTCCTCGTGGGGGCATTTGTCGCGCTTTGCTACGCGACGCCCCTTTCCTACGTTTACTGTCTCGCTCGCGAGAAGTCATGGTTGGCGGCGAAGACAGAAGCCGAGCTTGATGGCAGGATGTGGGCGTTTTACGTCAAGCGGTCGATTGCCCCGTCGGACTCGATGTGGGGTAGGAGTTACGCTCTGAAGCCAGACGAGCGCATGATTCAGTATCTCATATTCGCCAAAGAGCCTCTGGACGTTGTATTCGACCGCGAGTCCCGGGTCGTTGCTGCTTTCACCTCATACGAATGAAATCGAACACGCCTAACCAAGGCGCTTCAGCGAACCGCCACCCCGCCGGGCAGGCGGCAGACGCGGCCGGGAAGGATGCCTTGCCTGCATGATCGGCCCAGTTAGATTCCGCTAGAAATGGAAGGAGCCACGAAACGAACGGAAGCGGCCCAACCAACCGGCCTCAAGTTCGAGGAGTCCGCCGATGGCCTTCGGATCGAATGGGACAATCGCCGAGTTCGCCAGGATAGGTTCACGTTTTGGTTCATGGTTCTCTTCTGGCTTATCTGGTGCCCGGCAACCCTCTTCATGACCGGAGTGCTCCTAGTCGCCGATTTCGATGACGGCGTCGCGCCCGTTGTATTCCTCGTGGTCTGGCTGCTTGGCGGTTGGGGCGGCACGATCGGAATCCCGTTGGCTCTGCTGGACCGGCGTTCGGTGGAATGGATCGAGATCGGGCCGGAGGGCATTGGAATCGGCAAACGCAGTTCTCTGCGAAAGAATCTCAGACGCCTCGCGTGGGACCAAATCGATGAAGTCGCCTTGGGGAGATACAACGATGGCAGCGACCATGAATCCATGGTGACTGTGAATGTTTTTCTGAAGCAGGGGCGATTCGGTCAAAGGAGCCGGTTGATTCCTGGTTACTGGCTGGCAAACGAACTCAAGGAGGCCGTCTACGGGCGGATGCGATTATTCATCGAAGCCGGTCGTCTTCCGGCGAAAGTCAGGATCATGGAAAACCAGAAGTGAATGGGGAGGGCGTCCGATCGCTTCTTCAAACGGATCAAGCATCCCGATTCATCCGCGGCCGGCCCGATCTTAATCTTTCTCGTTCTCTTAATCTGATTAAGAGGAAGATTAAGCGTCCTGATTACGACGCTGCTTAAGCGCGCCGTCGGTTGACTTTCACCTGCCCGGCCCCTATCCCAACGCGCGATGTCTTCCCCGGCGGCGCCGAATTCGTATCCCAGGCTCCTGCGGCCGTTCGCTCCACGGCCGCAGATCTCCCACGTCGTCTTCGACTTCGACGGAACGCTCTCCTGGCTCCGGCACGGCTGGCCGGAGATCATGCTCAACCTGTTCCTCGAATACTTCCCGATCCGCCAGGGCGACGATCTCACCGCCATCAAACGCGAGTTGATCACGGACATCCTGAGCCTAAACGGCCAGCCCACCGTCTTCCAGATGCGCAGCTTCGTGGAGCGGGCGCTGGCCAAGGGCGGGCGCCCACCCAAGCCCGAGGAACTGCTCGTCGCCTACCAGTTCCGCCTCGACGAGGTGATCGACGACCGCACCGACCGCATCAAGGACGGCTCGGCTTTCCCGGACCACTTCGTCGTCTTCGGCGCGCGCGCCCTGCTTCGGAAACTGGCCGAACGGGAAGTCACGCTCTACATCCTGAGTGGAACCCACATCGAACGCGTGCTGGAGGAAGCCGCCTTGCTCCAACTCGACGACTTCTTCGAGGATCGCATTTTCGGCAGCCCGGCGGACGCGACGGGATTCTCCAAGCGAATGGTCTTCGACCGCATCCTGGCCGAAGAGGGAATCCGAGGAGACCAACTGCTCTCCCTCGGCGACGGGCCGGTCGAGATCCACCATACGTCGGAACTCGGCGGCCTGGCCGTCGGCGTGGCCAGCGACGAGGACGAGAACGGATCCGGCCAATGCGATCCTTGGAAGGAAAAGCAGCTCACCGACGCCGGCGCCCACATGATGATGGCGGACTACCGCGAACCCGACGTCATCCTCGACCACCTCTTCGGAGTGCCTCCCAACATTGCATGACCCCCGCCCCGCTCGACTGGTCCAAGCTCCGGGTGTTCCCGCTGTCGGAACGCCGCAGCCTGAGCCTCGCGGAAACCCTCGAGCCGGATCTTTCGTCCCCGTTGCCCGAATGCCCGGACGAAACCCGCCGACAAGTCGCCGTCGCGGCAAAACGCATCCGCGACGCCCGCGCCCGCGGCGCCGGAGTCCAGCTGATCTACGGCGCGCATCTGCTCCGCAACGGCGGTGGTGCGGTCATCCGGGAACTTCTGCGTGAAGGACTCGTCACCCATCTCGCCACCAACGGCGCCGGAACGATCCACGACTGGGAGTTCGCGTTCCTCGGCCGCTCGACCGAAAGCGTGGAACAGAACGTCGCCACGGGCACGTTCGGCACCTGGGACGAGACCAGCCGCAACATCCATCTCGCCCTGCTGGCCGGCGCGCTCGATGGGCTCGGCTACGGCGCCAGCCTCGGCCGCTTCATCGCGGAGGACGGCTGCACGCTTCCCACCATCGACAGCCTGGAAACCTGGCTTCGAGCGGAACTTTCTTCGCCGCTTTCCCCCGCGCGCGCCGACCTGCTTCTGACCATGCGCCAGCACCGATTACCGTCGGGCCGGATCACGGTTGAGCATCCATGGAAGCGCGTTTCCATCCTCGCCGAAGCTTGGTCCAACGGCGTTCCGCTGACGGTCCATCCCGGCATCGGCTACGACATCGTTTCCTGCCATCCCATGTTCAACGGCGCCGCTTTGGGCCGCGCCGCGCAGATTGATTTCCAGCAGTTCGCCGGCGTGGTGGAGACGTTGGACGGCGGTGTGGTCATGTCCATCGGATCGGCCATCATGGGACCGCAGGTCTTCGAGAAGGCCCTGAGCTGCGTGAACAACCTACGCGTCGGCTCAGGGCGCGCCATCGTTTCCGGCCACGAGATCTTCGTCGTGGACCTCCAGGACGGCGGCGGCTGGGACTGGACACAGGGTGAACCGCCCAAGACGAACGCCGCCTACTATCTCCGCTTCTGCAAAAGTTTCTCCCGCATGGGAGCGCCGATGCACTACGTCTGCTGTGACAATGTCGTTTTCCTCCGCCACCTTTGGGCGGAACTGAAACCCTCGTGAACCTCATCCGTTTCAAAAAGATCATCTCGGCGTATCCCAAGATGCGCGTGGCCGTCATCGGCGACTTCTGCCTCGACCGGTATCTGGAGATCGATCCGTCACGGTCCGAGACTTCCATCGAGACCGGCCTGCCCGTGCAGAACGTGGTCAGCGTGCGCGCCCAACCCGGCGGGGCCGGCACCATCCTGAACAACCTCGTGGCGCTCGGCGTGAGCGAGATCTATCCAGTGGGCTTCTGCGGCGACGACGGCGAAGGCTTCGAACTCCGCCGCGCACTGAGCAGCCTGCGCGGAATTCGCCTCGACCACTTCATCACGACGAAGCAGCGGCGCACCTTCACCTATTGCAAACCCCTGCTGCTGCTGCCTAATTCGCCGCCAGAGGAACTGAGCCGGCTCGATTCGAAGAACTGGACGGAGACTCCCGGCGAAGTGCAGAGCCGCCTGATGGACGGCATCAAGGATCTCGCCGGCCGGGTCCATGCAATGATCGTCCTGGACCAGGTGGACGTGCCGGAAACCGGTGTTGTCACACGCATGATCCGCGACACCGCCGGCGCCGCCGCCCGCATGTATCCGACCCTCACCGTCGTGGCCGATGGCCGACGGGGTCTTGCGGGGTTTCCTCCGCTCTTCTTCAAGATGAACCTCGCGGAACTCGCCCGCACCGTGCCGCTCGCCGCCGATCCAAGCGAAGATGCCATCATCGCCGAAGCGACCGATCTGGCGCTGAAGAACAAACGACCGGTGGTCGTCACGATGGCTGATCGCGGCATGATCGGCGTCACCGCCGACGGCAAACTTTCGCATCAACCGTCGCTGCCCTTGCGCGGCCCGATCGACGTCGTCGGAGCGGGTGATGCCGTGACGGCGAACCTCACCACCGCGCTCGCCGCCGGCGCCACCATGCCCGAGGCGCTGGAACTCGCGACCGCCGCAGCTTCGACGGTGATCCACCAACTGGGCACGACCGGAACCGCCACCCTCGTCGATCTCTTCGGCATCGTCGCCGCCAACGTTCCCGCGGACCCGGGCCCGGGCGGAACGGAGTTTCTGACACGTCGAAATCAGCAGTGAACAGGCCGATCAAAGCGCCTGAATTGGTAGGGCGGAACTGCTGCTCCACCTTGGCCCCAAACTCGCAGGAGACGCCGGACACCCGAGGCTGGGCGGCCGCGCACCCCTGCCGTTCTTCGCTATTGGCGACGCTGCTTGGCTTTCTGCTCACCCTTGTCGCCGGCTGCACGACTTCCCCCCGCTCGCCCGCCTCGCTCCATCGCTTCGAGTTCACCGAGCCGCAGATGGGCGTTCCCTTCCGCCTCGTCTTCTTCACCACCGACCAGACCCGGGCGGACGCCGCCGCCGACAAGACGTTCGCCCGCATTAGCCAGCTCAACGACATCCTCAGCGACTACGAATACGACAGCGAACTCAGCACGCTCTCCCGCTCATCCGGCTTCGGCACGAACGTCTCCGTGAGTCCCGAGATGTGGTTCGTTCTCAGCCGTGCGCAGCAGCTTTCCGAACGCACCGACGGCGCCTTCGACATCACCGTCGGCCCGGTCGTCAGCCTGTGGCGCAAGGCGCGCCGCGAAAAACGGCTGCCTGATCCCGCACGCTTGGCCGAAGCGATGGCTTCCGTCGGTTGGACCAATCTCGTTCTCGATGCCGCGAACCGTTCCGTCCGGTTGCTGAAGCCTTCCATGCGTCTCGACCTGGGCGGAATCGCCAAAGGTTACGCGGCGGATGAAGCCCTCCGGACATTGAAAAGTCTCGGCATCACCCGCGCGCTCGTCGCGGCCGCAGGCGACATCGCCGTGGCCGACGCGCCTCCGGGCAAAGCTGGTTGGCGGGTGGAGATCGCGGCCCTCGACGTGACCAATGCTGCGCCCGCGCGCTTCGTTCTCCTAAGACACGCCGCGGTGTCGACGAGCGGCGACCTGTTCCAACACGTGGAGATCGACGGCGTCCGCTATTCCCACATCGTCAATCCCAAGACGGGCATCGGCCTGACCGACCACAGCCTCGTCTCCGTCATCGCCCGCGACGGCATCACCGCCGACAGCCATTCCAAACCAGCCAGCATTCTCCCTCCACCTGAGGCCATGATGTTCATAGAAGAAACTCCGGGCCTAGCCGGCCTCATCGTGCGAAAGCCCGGCGAGCGGATCGAAGTGATGGAGTCATCTCGATTCAAGCGTTGGCTGGAAGTCGAAGCCGGTGCGAAAGTGAGAAAGTGAGCCGGGGAGCAAAATTCCGGAAGCCGTTATCGGGTATCTGGCATCGGCATCTGTCCCCAGTTCCTCCTTCGTCACCGTCCCGTCAC
>JAYUUX010000059.1:0-9887 GCA_043754645.1 Verrucomicrobiales bacterium
GGCAGCTGCAGATTCATGCTCTGCTCCAGCATCGGCCGCGTGATCACGAAGATGATCAGGAGCACGAAGGCGAGGTCCATCAGCGGCGTGATGTTGATCTCGTTCAACGTGACCAGATGATTTCGCTGGGAGGCGCGGCGCATGGCTCAGTTCATTTCCCCGGCATCAGATCGCCGATGGACGGCGTTGGACACAACTTCGGCGTGAAGTTGTTCACAGGCCGTCCCCATCGTCGCGGATCAATGTTCATCGGGTCAAAGCGCGGTCGTTGGTCTCACTCGTCCTTCAGATACTCGGTCTCCATCTTCGACACCAGCTCCTGGGCGAAGTTGTCCAGCTCGACCGTCTGCACGCGGAGATTATGCACGAGCCAGTTGTAGCCGAACATCGAGGGCAACGCCACCAGCAGGCCGGCGACCGTCGTCACCAGCGCGGCGGAGACGCCCGGAGCCATCGTCGCGAGGTCGGCGGATCCCTTCGCCGCAACATCGGCGAACGTGATCATCACGCCCCAGACCGTTCCCAGCAGACCCATGAACGGCGCCCCGCTGACGGCGATCGCCAGCAGGATCAAGCCGGACTCCAGCTTGAGGGCCTCGCGGGCCACCGCGCTTTCGATCGCGCGTTTGACGTGTTCCATGCCTTTCAGCGTGACCACCGGAAGCCGGGTCTCGCCACCCTTCTTCAGACGGGCATCCAGCGCGATTGCTCCCTCGTTGTAGACGGCGAAGAGCGGGCAACCCTCCGCCTGGACACGCCGGTCGAAAATGCCGAGCACCTTCGGCTGGTTGCGGTATTCCGCGTCGAAGAAGCCGTTCAGGTTCTTCGCGCGCCGCATCTGCATGACCTTCGAGAACAGGACGGACCAGGAAAAGATGGAGAAAAGGAGCAGCAGGACGAGGATCACGAGGCCCTCGAGGGGGGTGCTCTTGATCACGGAACCAATACCGGCGCCGCTGGCGAAAATAGGTTGAAGTTCGATCATTGAGTCAGCCCGGAACGGCTTCCGGAAACGAAGCAAGCGAGTGTGTAGCCCGCGCTCCCGCACGGGTCAAAGGCATTGTGCTCACAAACGGCCGCCGAGCGGCGGAATGACGAAATCCGAAGGCCAAAGGCCAAACCGAAAGCCCAGCCTCCAAGTCCCCTTTCGGTTTTTGGCCTTCGTTCTTCGTCATTCCCCTCGACCTTTGGCCTTCGGCCTTCGTCATTGAGAGGCGCCGCCTGCTCCTGCATCGTCACTCCCGAAATGAGTTCCCCTGCGCCGCGTCGACTTCCGTTCCGTCTCCAGGAGACAGGGCTCATCTTTGTCATCCTCTTCCTCGGCGCGTTCATCGCCGGGTTCGGCGGCACCGTGCGCCAGCCGAGGCTGGAAGCCGGTCCCGACGGAAATCCCCAACGCGTGTTCACCACCAGTGCCGACGGCGAACGCGTCGCCGTGTTCGAAGAAAAGAACAAGTTCCTCAACGCCCGCAACCTCTCCCAGCTCGCGAAGGACACGAGCTTCATCGCCATCATGGCCGTCGGCGCGACCTTCGTGATCATCTCGGGCGGCATCGACTTGTCGGTCGGGGCCATCTTCGCGCTGGCATCGGTCATCGGCGCGATCACCTTCCGGCACTTCGGACCGGAAGGCCCGGCAGCCGGCTCGCAAATGGCCGGAGTCCTCGCTGGCAGCGCGGCGTGTTTAGGCACGGCCACGCTCTGCGGTTTGGCCAATGGACTCATGATCACCGGGCTCCGGGTCCACCCGTTCATCATCACGCTTGGAACGATGGCCATCTACCGGGGCATCGCCTTCATCATCACCAACGGCCAATCCATCGGCGCGTTTCCCGAGGCCTTCCGGAACATCGTCCTCTGGGGCTCCAGCACCGGACTCAGCCTGGTTCCGCTCTTCACCATGCTGCTCGCCGGGGTGGCGGGAACCGTCTACCTCGTCCGCCTCGCCGCCGGCCGACGCATCTACGCCATCGGCGGAAACGAACTCGCCAGCCGTTACAGCGGCATCCGCGTGGAACGTGTGAAACTCAGCGTCTACGTCTACTCTGGACTCACCGCCGGCATCGCCGCCCTGCTCTCCCTCGGCTACTACGGCGCGGCCACCTCCGGCGATGGCCAAGGCTACGAACTCAACGTCATCGCCGCCGCCGTGGTGGGCGGCGCCAGCCTTTCCGGCGGCAAAGGCACGGCCCTCGGCGCGCTCCTCGGCGCGCTCATCATCCAGATGATCAGCGCGGGCATCGTCATCCTCGACATCAACCAGAACTACTCCCAGATCATCGTCGGCGCCGTCGTCATCATCGCCGTGCTGCTGGAACGGTTGAACCAGATGATGGGGCGGAAGAAGAAGGCGTGAGCATTGGCGGAGCGCCGCTCTCCGAACCGGCGTGTCTGGAGAACTTCAATTCAGCCATCCAAATCCGAAGCACCAACGGTGCGGCCATAAGCCAGCCCAGGGCAACGCCCTGGGAACCGGATTCAAGATTGGGCAAGCCCTGAAAGGGCGACACATCGGGAACGCAGGGAACGCAGTCTGTCTCGCCCCTTCAGGGCTCATATACCTCTTCCGCGAAAACCCAGGGCGATGCCCTGGGCTGGCTTCTGGCTGGGCCTTTGGCCCGGAGAACAGCGAACACAAAACCGGAGGCCATTTCGTAGGATTGGAACTGATTCGCGCCGTTCCGGAGAACGGCGCTCCTACCGCGGCGATTGGTGATCAGATACCCTTCAGCCGGGCCACAAACTTCGCCGCCAGTTCCCGCAGGACCACCCAATCATCCGTCTCCAGAATCTTCGCCGTTATGAGGCTGGAGCCCACTCCGACGGCGGGACAGCCCACGGCGAAGAAGTCGGCCACGTTGTCCAAGGTCACGCCACCGGTGGGCACGAGCCTCAGGTGCGGCAATGGGGCGCGCAGCGACTTGATGTAGCCGAGGCCGAGGCCGTCGGCCGGGAAGAGTTTCACAAAGTCGGCGCCGGCTTCGTGCGCGAGCTGCGCCTCCGTCGGCGTGTAGGCTCCAAGCATGACGGGCTTGACGAGCGCGTGGGCCGCCCGGGCGATCTCTGGTCGGCAGATGGGCGACACCACGAACTCCGCTCCGGCCTCGATGGCCGCCGTCGCCGTCGCGGCGTCGAGCACCGTGCCGACTCCGACCAACGCAGCATTGCCCAGTTCGGACGCGACGAGGCGGATGGCTTTCAAGGCCTCCGGCGTCGACAGGGTTATCTCCAGATTGGTGATGCCGCCGTCGACCAAGGCGCGGCAGAGCGGCAATGCCTGGTCAAATCGCTTCGCGCGGATGACGGCGATGAGTTTTCCGGAAACGAGGCGGGCGGAGATTTCGGAGCGGGTCATGGGGTCGGATTCCGGATGCCTGATGCCTGATTGTTTCTCGTTCTCGTTCTCGGCCTCCTTCTCCTTCCTCGGCTCGTCTGGAAACGAGAAGGAGAAGGAGGGCGAGGATGAGAACGATCACGAGGCGGCTACTCGCTGTTCGGATAGCTGCCGAGCACCTTGACCAGGCTGCAATGCTGTTCCAGCACGGCGATGGCGGCGGCGACTTTGCGGTCCTTGAAGTGCCCGTCGCAGTCGACGAAGAAGTAGTATTCCCAGGCCTTCCGTTTGCTAGGACGCGACTCAATCTTCGTCATGTTGATCCGGTGCTTGCGGAACGACGCGAGCGCCTTGTGCAGGGCGCCGACCTCGTCGGCGATGCTGATCATGATGCTGGTGCGGTCCTTGCCGGTGGGCGGACTGCACTGGCGACCGAGAACAAGGAAGCGCGTGGCATTGCCGGCGTTGTCCTGGATGTCGTGTTCGAGGATCGGCAGGCCGTATTTCTCGGCGGCGAGCAATCCGCCGATGGACGCCGCGTCCTTTTCTCCAGCGGCGAGCTGGGCGGAACGGGCGTTGGACGACGTCTCGACGATCTCGGCGTCGGGCAGGTGCTTCTGGATCCAGCCGCGGCACTGCGCGAGCGTCTGCGGATGCACGTAGAGTTTGCGGATGCTCTCGCGACGGCCCTTGCCCATGAGGCACTGCTGGATGGGCAGGACGATCTGGGCGACGATTTTCAGGTTGCTGTCGACGAACATGTCGAGCGTGTTGGTCACCACGCCCTCGGAGGAATTCTCCACGGGAACGACGCCATAATCGGCGCGGCCCCGGCCGACTTCCTGGAACACTTCGGCGATCGTCCGCTGCGGCGCATACTTCAGGCTCTGGCCGAACTTCCGCAGCGCGGCCTGCTGGGTGAACGTCGCCTCGGGCCCGAGGTAGGCGATGGTCATGGACTTCTCCAACGACAGCGCGCTGGACATGACTTCGCGGTAGATGGCGCGGAGGGAATCGTCGGTGATCGGTCCCTCGTTCAGCTTGCAGACGCGCTGGAAGACGACGCGCTCGCGGTCGGGCGCGTAGATCTCGGCGCCGGCCTTGTGCTTGATGGCGCCGATGGCGAGGACGTGCTGGGTGCGTTCGTTCAAGAGCTGGACGATCTGGGCGTCGAGCTTGTCGATGGCCTGGCGGTGCTCGGTGAGATTGCTCATGGCTGGCTCGGGGGAGTCTCGGGTGCGACCGCGCTGTCACTTCCGGCTTCAGGAACCGGCTCCGAGGGTGCTGCGACTTCGGGACTGGAAACGGGCGATTCCGCCGCCGGCGCGGCCTCCGGGGCCAATGCAAGTTCCACCGGTGCGGATGTGGCGAGCCCATCTTCGACGGTCAATAAATTATCGGGACGTTTGACCGGGATCTTGCGGAGCTCGTCGGCCGCCGGGAGGTCTTCCAATCGGCCGAGGCCGAAGTATTCGAGGAAGAGCGGCGTGGTCGCGTAGAGCGTCGGGCGCCCGATCACCTCGGCTCGTCCGGCCTGCACGACGAGCCCGCGCTCGACCAACGTTCCCATGACACCGTCCACCGCCACGCCACGGACCTGTTCGATCTCGGACCGCGTGATCGGCTGGCGATAGGCGATGATCGTAAGGGTCTCCAGAGCCGGCATCGAAAGGCGCGTGGGCCGGGGCTTCTGGCCGACGAGCGCCATGATCCACGGCGCGTAATCCGGCTGGCTGACGAACTGCCACGACCCAGCGATGCACGCGAGGCGGTAGCTCCGTCCGGCGGCCGCGTGTTCGCGTTCCAGCTCTTCGAGGATCGGTGTGAACTCCTCTTCCTTCAGCTTCTTCAGCGCCTTGATGCCTTCGTTCTCCGACTGGTCGGCGGTGATGGAAAGCACTTCGCGAAGCTCGCGCGGACTGAGCGGCTTCTGCGCGGCGAACAGGATCGATTCGAGGACAAATTTCAGTTCCATGTCAGGGGCCGGGTCAGGCTACGGGAACGGACTCGTCCGTCGCCGGGGCGGATTCGACCGAGGCCGGTTCCGGCGACGGCGTCAAAGGGTTCTCATCACGGACGGTCTCGGCCGCCGCGGCGATGGTCTCGGCGTCCGGGTTCGGCATAGCCAAGGTGGTTCCAGAAGTGTTGCGCCGGATCTCGATCTCGCCGAACGCGTCGTTCTGCACGCAGACGAGGCGTTTCATGCGGATCAGTTCCAGCAACGCGAGGAACGTGCAGACGATCTCGGTCTTCGACGAAGCCCGGGCAAAGATGTCGGAGAAACGGACGACCGGATGCTCGTCGGAAAGCGTGATCAACTCCTCGATCTTCTCCGAGACGGTGAACTTGTCCTCGAAGATGTCCCGGAGATCCTCGCGTTTGTTGACGCGCTTGAGGATGGCGTTGACCGCGTTGACGAGGTCGAAGATCGAGACGTCGAGCTTCTGTGGTTCCGCTGGCTCGGTCTCGATGAAGACCGGCTTGCCCGGCAGGCGCGGATAGGTGTTCTCCGCGTCGATCTCCAACTGCTGCATCTGGGCGGCCGCGTCCTTGAACTTCTTGTAGGCGACGAGCTGCCGGATCAGTTCCCAGCGCGGATCCTCCTCGTCGTCGCCGGCCTCGCCCACGACCTGCTGGTTCTTGGGCAGGAGTTCGCGGCTCTTGATATACATCAGCGTCGACGCCATGACGACGAACTCGCCCGCGATGTCGAGGTCGAGCATCCGCATGACATCGAGATACTCGATGAACTGCGTGGCGAGCTTGGTGAGGTTGACCTCCCAGATGTCCACCTCCTCCTTCTTCACGAGGTAAAGAAGGAGATCGAGCGGACCCTCGAAGACCTCAAATTTGACGGTGTATTCGGCCATCAGGCGGAAACCGGGGTGAACCGGGCGGGGAGCTTAGGGGACCGTTTCCGCCTTTGGCAACGGGGAAGCCTGAAGGCCGCCAGCTCGAAGCCAAAAGGCGCCCGAACTACAAACGAATGCGGGTCCCCGGCCAACGCGGTCGCCGATCAACGGACCACCGTCACACCGCCGTTGTCCGCGGTGAGGATGTGGACATCGGAGTCCTTGAGCTGGCGTTGCATCGCGGAGGCGACGGCTTTTGGCTTCTCAAGGGTCAGGCACATGATGGTCGACCCGCTGCCGCTGAGCCATCCGCCGATTGCACCGGCCTTTTCGCCGGCCCGGATCACCGCACTCAGCTGGGGGATGAGCTGTTCGCGATACGGCTGGTGAACGCGGTCGTCGAAGCAGCCGCGCAGAGCCTCGTAGTCGCCGAGAGCAAACGCCGCGCTGATCAGCGAAGAGCGGTTGAGGTTGTGGACGGTGTCCGCCTTGGAGAACGACTGCGGCACGAGCTTGCGGGCCTTGGCCGTGCTGACCTCGAAACGGGGAATCAGGGTGATGAACTTCAACTTCGACGGCACCGGGCAGCGAACGACACGGACCGAGTTGGCCACCATTCCGGCCGCCGTGAACCCGCCGAAGATGGCCGGAGCGGCGTTGTCTGGATGCCCTTCAAGCTCGGTGACGAGTTCGAGTAGGCCCTGACGGTCCAGCTTTGTCCCGGTCAGTTCGTTGAGCGCCGCGACGGCTCCCAGCCGGGCGGTGACGCTGGACCCGAGTCCGCGGGCGATCGGCACGTCGCCAGTCAGCGAGATCTGGAAACCGAATTTCCCCGTCTTGGTCCGTTTGAAGAAAAGAGCCGCCGCCTCCCCGAGCATCTGCTCGGACCCGGCGCGCGCGTCGTCAGCGATCGCCGACGTGATGCGCACGCCCGGCTTGCCGGCCGGCGTCACGCACACGCGGTTGAAGAGCTTCACGGCGATGCCGAGCGTGTCGAACCCGGGGCCGAGATTCGCCGTGGTTCCTGGGACGCGGATGGTGGCTGAGGGCATGGTGGGGAAGGGATGAGGTAAAAAGTATGAAGTATGAAAAGGCTGGGTTCCGGATGGGTTCGGCGGCACTCGCTGCGCCTTTCATAATTCAAACCTCATCCTTCATCCCTTCCCTCTAGTCCTCTGCTTTGCTCTCGCGGGCCGTGAGGTCCCGGACGGCGACCTTGGCCGGCTTGGCCTCGTAGAGCATCGCGTAGACCTCGTCGATGATCGGAGAATCGACGCCGAGCCGGCGGGCCACCTGCCGGGCGGCCTTGGCCGTGGGAAAACCCTCCACAACGGCCTTTGCGTTGGCGAGGAGTTGATCGGCATTGCCGCCGCGTCCAAGTTGTTCGCCGAAGGTCCGGTTGCGGCTGAGCTTGGAAAAGCAGGTCACCGTCAGGTCACCCAGGCCACTCAGTCCGGAGAAGGTGTCCGCTTGGGCGCCACACGCCACGCCGAGTCGCCGCATCTCCGCGAGGGCACGGGTGATCAGGGACGCCTTGGCGTTGTCGCCGAAGCCGAGCCCGTCGCCGACGCCGGCCGCGATGGCGAAGATGTTCTTGAGGGCACCGCCCAGTTCGACGCCCTGCAGATCCGTGTTCGTATAGATGCGGAAAGTCGGACAATGGAAAAGGGCCTGGACCGATTGCGCCGTCGCCGCGTCGCGGGCCGCCGCGACACAAGCCGACGGGATGCCGCGGGCCACCTCCAGCGCCAGGGACGGACCGGATAACGCCGCCGCCGCCGCACCCGGCATGGTCGCCCGGATGATGTCGCACATCGTGAAGCCGGTCTCGAACTCGATGCCCTTGCTCGTGCTGACGACCATCCCCTTGAAGCCGGCCATCTGCAGACACACGCTGCGGAACACCTTCGACGGAACCGAAATCACGACGTAGTCGCGCCCCTCGATCGCGCGCGCCAAGTCCGTTTCATAACGCAGGGCCAAAGGCAGCTCGACGCCGGGCAGCCCGCTTTCGAACCGGCGGCTGGCGGCGATTTCCTGCAAGCCCTCCGCACGATGGCTCCACAGCACGACGTCGCGTCCGGCATCGACCAGAAGTTTGGCAAGCGCCGTGCCCCACGCACCCGCTCCGACGACGGCGACCTTCACGCGGCCTCCTTCTTTGAGCTGAAACGGCTCTCGGTCCCCGCCATCAGCCGTTGGATGTTCGGCTTGTGTTTGTAGATCGCCAGAATCGCGAGGCACATGGCCACCCCGAACAAAGTCCAGCTGTAGCCCCAAAGCAGCGCGCTGATCGGCAAAGCCGTCGCCGCCGCGATGGACGCCATCGAGACATACTTGCTGGCGTAGAACGTCACGATCCAGACGGCAAGGATCGTCAACAGGACCGGCCACATCCACGCGAGGAGAACTCCGGCCGACGTGGCGATACCCTTCCCGCCTTTGAACTTCAGCCAGCAGGTGTAGTTGTGGCCGATCACCGCCGCGAGGCCGGCCAGTAGTCGGACCGACTCGCAGTCTTCGCAGAGATTCCAACCAGCGATCAACGGCACGAGAAGCATCACGGCGCTCCAGCCCTTGAAAGCATCGAACAGAAGCACGAACGAGCCGGGCCCTTTACCCAGGACGCGGAAGGCGTTCGTCGCCCCGATGTTGCCGCTGCCTGCGGCCCGGATGTCGATGCCCTTGGCCTTGGCCACGAGGAAGCCCGTCGGGATCGACCCGACGAGATACGCGGCCACGGCGAGGATGAAATAACCAATCAACGGCACGGCGCGGAATGTAGGGAGGCCGTTTCCGCCGCCGCAAGGGTCTTCATGCGGCCGCCCGCCGGGCGGGATGACGAAGAGCCGCAGGCCAAAGACCGAACTTCAGCGCTTTCGGAGAACGATGGCGACGTTGTCCGTCAGCCCGAGGCTTCCAAGGAACACCTCCGACAGAGCGTAGGCCCAGCGAACAGGGGTCAGTCCACGGCGTTGCTTGAGCGAGTTCGTCTTCTGAAGCAACGCCGCCCGGTCTTGATCGCTCACCAGGTCTCCCCCTCGTCGCCAATCCTGCCAGATCACGACCGGGTTGAAATGGGTGAACGCCGTTTCCTCGACGGAAAAATCACCGGCCTCAACTGCCAGCCGCGCCAGCGTGTGGCGTGAGAAATAATTCACGTGCTGCGGCAGGATGTAGCGGTAGCGCGTGCCAATGAGCCGGACGGCCAGCGAGCGGATGTTCGGGACGAGCGCGATGCAAATTCCGCCGGGCTTCAGGACTCGCGCGGCCTGCTTGAGGAAATCCTTCGGCTCGGTCAAATGCTCCAACACCGCCCAGAACGTCACGGCGTCAAAAGCTCCGGCCTCGAACGAACCATCCAGAAACGATCCACGCCGAATCCGGATGCCGAGGCTCTCCGCGTGGTCCAGGGCGGGTCCGGCGACGTCCGTGCCAAGGACGTCATAGCTTCCCGGGAAGCGCTGGTTGATCTGATGAAGAAACCCTCCCGTGCCACAACCCACGTCCAGCACGTGGCCTTTGGCGACGACTCGCCGAAACAACTTCAGCTCGCGCTCATATCGGACCGGCGAATGATCCCCGGCCAGCTTGTCCGGCGACAGATAGAACGCCGCGCCGGTCCCTTCGTAGAACTCCCCGTTGTCGATCTCGGTCGGCAAGGGCGACTCGAAGATCATGGCGCACCGGCGACACTTCAC
>JAYUUX010000060.1:0-3878 GCA_043754645.1 Verrucomicrobiales bacterium
GCCAATGGATCGTTCGATGGGGATTTCCTGATGTTCATGGAGTTTGTCTGGTGTTGAGGGCCTCGTCAGAATGGGTGGCCGGCTTCTGGTCCCGGTTGGAGGTGTTCGGAGCGGTGCGGCGTTGCTGGAAGGGGGCGGATTCAAGGACGCCGAAGAGCAGGGTGGAGAAGCGGCCATTGTCCTTGGCCAGCTTCGCGGCGATCGCGTCGACCGTGGGCACGTCGTAGTATTCCACGCCGCGGCCGAGGATGTAGGTCATGAGCTTCTCCGTGATGGTCCGGTAGAATTCCATCCGGTGCTTCTCGATCAACGCCTTCTTGAAGTCGCCGACACCGGAGAATTTTTCGCCCGTGGCGAGTTCGCCCGAGGGATCGATCTTCTGGCCGGATTCGAACTCGCGCACGCGGCCGAACGCGTTGAAGCCTTCCAAGGCCAAGCCCGGCGGGTCCATCCGCGAGTGGCAGGACGCGCACTTCGGGTCTGCACGATGCAATGCAAGGAGCTCGCGCTGGGTCGGGGCCTTGATCTCGGCCTTGGCCAGGGTGTCCTCGAGCGAGGGAACGTCGGGCGGCGGCGGGGCTGGCGGCGAACCGAGGATGTTTTCGAGAACCCATTTCCCGCGCTTCACGGGCGAGGTGCGCGTGGGATTCGAGGTGACCGCAAGCACGCCGCCCATCGTGAGGACGCCGCCGCGCACATGGCCGGGGGGCAGGTCGACGCGACGCATTTCGGCGCCGGTCACGTTGGTGATCCCGTAGACGGCGGCGAGCTGGTCGTTGACGAAGGTGTAGTTGCTCTGCAGCAGTTCGAGCACGCTGCGATCCTCGCGGACGATGTGCTGGAAGTAGGCGTCCACCTCCTGCTTCATCGCGGTACGGACTTCGGCGGTCAGTTCCGTGCCCGACGGCGCGCGTCGACCGCGCCCAAAACCACCGCGTCCGGCGAATCCACCGAATCCAGCCGGCCCGGCGCCCACGGCCGGGCGAGGGGCAGCTGCTGGAGGCGCATTGGTGGCGCCTTCCGTAGCGGCGGGGGGTGTCTCTGTGGCCATCACGGCGGCCGAGTTGATCGGGATGTCCAGGATGCTCCGCGTCTGGAGCCACTGGCTGGCGAAGTTCTCCGAGAAGGCCCGCGCCTTCGGATCGGCGAGCATCCGCTTGATCTGCGCCTGGAAGTTCCTCCGCAACTCGCCGCGCTCGGCAAGCTTGGTCAGCTCGTCGTCGGGCATCGAGGACCACAGCGCATACGAAAGCCGCGAGGCGAGGGTGTATTCGTCCAGCTGCGCGGTCGGCTGGTCGCCCTTGGCGGGCTCGGCGGTTTCCAGATGGAAGAGGAACCGGGGCGACGCGAGCACTGCGATGAACGCCTGGGCGACGCCCTTTTCAAACGTGGCGCCGGGCAGCGAGTAGTTCTTCTCGGCGATGTCGACGAGCCGGTCGACCGTGTCGGACGCCACGGGCCGGCGATAGGCCTTCGCCACGAAACGCGCGAGCACCTCGCGGGCGTAGATGCGGCGTTCGGCCGCGTCCACCGGCGGCTTGTCGCGCGTGTAGAAGCGATTGTAGTTCGGATGGTGCTCCCACTTTTCCTTTTCGAGCGGGCCGTCGAAGATCGCGAAGAGGACCCGGTATTCCATCTTCGTGCGAAGCGGTTGGAGATCGGGGAACACCGGAGTGAGGTCGCAGCTCACCACATGGTCGCCCGGTTCCCACTTGAAGGTGAACGTGTCCGTCAGGTGGTCCATGTCCGCCCAACCGTATTCCTTTTCCAAAAAGACCTTCCCATCGGCCTTCCAGACGACGCGGACGCGTTGGGGATCCACGGGGCTCGCTTCGCCATCGAGCTTCGTGTTGAGCATCAGGCGGTATTCGGCGGCGGTCTTGATCTTGAAGGTGTGGCTCGTCGTCCGGGCCTTGTAATACGAGATGCGTTCGGCGTTCTGCGTGCCGTCGGCGCTGAGGAAATCACCGCCCTGCAGCATCCGGGTCGGCATGACCACGGTGTCCATCGGCACGCCCTGGGCGACGGCCGTCATCGCCGCCTCGACGAACTTCTCCATCCGCATCGGCGAGATGCTCAGCACGTCGCCGATGTTGTCGAAGCCGTAGCCCACATCGTCCGGCGGAAGCATCGAATCAGCCTTGAAGTCCACCCCGAGCAGGTCGCGCAGCGTGTTCCGATACTCGTTCCGGTTCAGATGCCGGACCGTGACGCGGCCGGGATCGGGACGCGAAAGGTCGAGGCCGAACGCTCCGGTCGTGATCCACTCCTCCAGCGCCCGCTGCTCCGCCGGTGTCAGCTGCTCCTCTTCCGGCGGCGGCATGACATGCGAACGCGTGTTGCGGAGGATCTTTAGCCAGCTCTGGGGATCAGCCAGGAGCTTGTCCTTGGCGGCGAGCACGTCGAAGTCCAGTCCGCCCTTCTTGGCCCCTTCGGCGTGGCACTCGAAGCAGCGGCTCTTGAGGATTGGCTGAACGACCTTGCGGAACTGGTCGCGCGCTTCGGCTTCGCTTGCCGCGGACAGGCTCGAACCGGTGGCTCCGATCAGCAGGGACGCAACTCCGCCGAACCATGCGACTCCGAGATTTGAAGGGACAAACCGGTGTTTCATACTATGCGGTCGCTCCTGCTGTGCGGTTCGGCGGATTGGTGGACTGGTGCTACTTCAACGCTCCGCCCGTGGCCGCGCGGATGACGGCGTCGAAGGCGGGCTTGGGTTTGTTGTCGCCGTCGAAGACGAGCGGCTTGCCCTGGGCGCGCCAGGAAACGGCGTCGTTCACACCCCAGAAGACGACGTAGTCGAGGGATTTGTCGTGCTTCACGAAAGCCCGGAACACGGCCTCATAGGCGTCGGCCAGCTTCTTGTCGGCGTCGCTGACCAGGCCGCCCTGGGTGGTGGCGGCGTTGGCGGCGATGTCCGCGCCGGTGGCGCGCTGGCCGCCTTGGGCGGTGTTGATGTCGAGTTCGGTGATGTGGATGGGCAGGCCGAGAGTCGCGATCTCGGCGAGCGCCTGGTCCATCGTCTCGAAGGTGGTGGAAACGTTGATGTGCGCCTGCGAACCGATGGCGTGGATGGGCACCTTCTGCGCCTGGAGCTGCTTCACCATGATGATGAGCTTCTGGCGCTTCATCGGGTTCTCGAGGCCGTAGTCGTTGTAGCGGAGGATCGCGTTCGGATCGGCCTCATGGGCGTATTGGAAGGCCTTGGCGATGAAGTCCGGGCCGATGATGTCGTGCCAGAGGGAGGGACGGAGGACGTTGGTCGTGCCGCTGTCCGTAAGGGCCTCGTTCACCACGTCCCAGACCTTGACCTTGCCCTTGTAGCGCCCGACGACGGTGTGGATGTGGTCGCGCATCCGGGCGAGCAATTCCTCGCGGGAAGCCCTGGGGCCGGTGAAACCGCCGCGCCCGAAGCCGCCTCCGAACCCTGGTCCAAAGCCAGGCCGGCGCGCGCCGGGGGCGTTCGTTCCGGCGCTGTTGGCGGAGACGGTCGGCGCGGGAGTGGGCGGCGGAGTATTGGTGGCCGAGGCCGGCGGGGGATTGGTGCCCGCAAAAACCCAGTTGGGCGTCTGGCTGTGCCAGACAAGGGTGTGTCCGGCGATCGACATCTTGTTGCTCAGGCCGAAGTCCACCAAGGCGTCGGCCGGTGCGAAGTTGTAGCCGTCGGCCCCGTCGCGCGGGTGGATGGATTCCCACTTCATGTCGTTCTCGGCGACGATGTGGTTGAAGTGCTCCTTGACCAGGGCGATGTCCGAATTGACCTGCTCCAGGCTGCGACGCATGCCGGCCGTGCCCATGGTGTGGGAACGGTTGATGGCGACGCCTACCTCAAACCGGTCCTTGAAGACATCCTTGAGGACAGGCTTGTCGGCAGCGAC
>JAYUUX010000061.1:0-9968 GCA_043754645.1 Verrucomicrobiales bacterium
GGGAAGTCACGGCTGCGGAGCACCGCAGCCCCACCGGATCGGAGGGTGGGGCCAGCCGCGCTGCGGCTGACCGCCGAGTCGCAGCGCGACTCGGCCCACCTGGTTGCTATCGTGGCAACGGTCAGCTCTGGGCGGAGTCGGGCGGGAGGTTGGTGGGGAGTTCGTCGAAGCCCTCGAAGTCGCCGGGGCGGAGTTCGCGGGAGACCTTGTGCTCCTCGTTGAACCACTGGCCGAGGTCGATGAGCTTGCAGCGCTGGGAGCAGAAGGGGCCCCACTTGTCGGCAAACCATTTGCCACGCTGGCGGCAGCGCGGGCAGGCGACGATGAGTTCGGCGGGATCGGGCATGATCGGTTGGCTGGGTGGTGAAGGGGATTTCGTGGAGGTAGGGCAATTCAGGGCTGAAGCGATGCGTTTGCTTTTGATCGCCGGTATCGGCGCGCCGCTTTGATCCCCGCCAAGATCAGGAGTGAAGGAACGACTTCGGCCACGAATCCACACCAAGCCGCCCCGTCCGTAGCTTGCGGGTCGAACGCCACTTCCGTGAAGCTATATGAAGCAAAGCCAATCCCAATTGCCAGGAATGGCGACAGAACAAAGAGGCAAAACTTTAGAAGCCAGTGCGCTTTGATGAAGAGCAATGCGAACAAGAGAACTATCAGGCCTCCGCCGATGCCATAAATCGTGAAGGCTAGGAAACCTTCTCCACCGTTTCCATGCGCCATGGCCGCTGAGGGGGAAGCGAGGAGGAGTGCAATTGTGCAGCCTGCGCTTCGTTTCGCTTGGGGCGACATGTGGCGAATTTCGCTGCTTTAGTCGACGAAGACAAACTCGTTGCTCGCGAGGATCGCGCGGGCGACGGAGGACCAGGCGGCGAGTTCGGTGACGGTGGTTCTGCCGACGCCGGGTGAGGGCACCCGGCCTACAGCGGAGAGCGGCGCAGGGGCCTTGGATGTAGGCCCGGTCCCCTGACCGGGCGTTTGTGCAACGGAGGTCGAAACAAAGGCCGCGAGGTGATCGCTGACCAGCTTCATTTCCTCTTCGGTTGGCTTGCGGCCGAGGGCGGTGCGGTAGGCGAAGGTCAGGCGTTCGCCGGTCGTCTTGCCTGACGCGATGATGCGTCGGGCGAAGGCGGCAGCCTGTTCGTGAACGAAGGCGTTGTTGATCGAGTAGAGCGCCTGGAGCGGCGTGATGGAGAGCGGGCGTTCGGCCATGCTGGCGTTCGGATCGGGGCCGTCGAAGAGCGCGAAGAACGAGCTGCGGCGGATGCGCTGCTGCATGAGGTAGACGGAGCGTTTCTCGTGCGTGTAGTTCGCGGTGAACTGGAAGTGCTGGGTGAAGTCCCACTCGCGCAGCGGCGGGAAGGGATGTTCGCCGCCGGGTTCGGGATCGAGGCGACCACTGGCGGACAGGATGGTGTCGCGGAGGGATTCCGCGTCGAGGCGCTGGCGGGTATGGCGCCAGACGAGATCGTTCTTGGGATCGGCGGCGAAGTTCATCGGATTGTCCGCGCTCGTCTGCCGGTAGGCCCGCGAGGTGACGATGAGCCGGGTGAGCTTCTTCACCGACCAGCCGGCTTCGACGAAACGGCTGGTGAGGTAGTCGAGCAGCCACGGGTTGCTCGGAGCGGTGCCGCGCGTGCCGTAGTCGCTCGACGTCGCGACGAGGCCCCGGCCGAAGGTCCATTGCCAGACGCGGTTCACCATGACGCGGGCGGTCAACGGATTGGCCGGGTCGGTGATCCATTGGGCGAGTTCGAGCCGGCCGCTATTGGTCGCGCCCGGTGGAAGCGTTTGGCCGCCGAGGATCTGTAGGAAACCTCGATGGGCGATCTCGCCGGGCTTGAAGCGATCGCCGCGTTGGAAGATTGGCGAATCGGCCGCCAGTCCTTCAGCGACGGCGTAGGCCATCGGAATTGGCGGCGCGTCGTCGAGGGCGCGCTTGCGCTGATATTTCAAGGCCCCGAGTTGATCGGTCAGCTTCGTGCGTTGCGCGGTGGAGACGGCGGAGTCGTTCGATTGTTCACCGGCGGCGGCTTTGGGAAGTGCGGCCAGTTCGGCTTCCACCTTGGCGATGTCGGCATCGAGCTGAGCTGCCTTCTCGTGGAAGGGCGCGAGCAGTCGGGCGGCATCAGCTTCGGCGATGAGCGGGACGAAATCGCGCGGGCGTTGGCGAATCTCGGCGCCGGGAAAGGGATACCGCGTGCTGCTGAAGATTCCGTAGAGCGCGTAGTAATCGCGCGTGGGGATGGGATCGTATTTGTGGTCGTGGCAGCGCGCGCAGCTCACGGTCAGGCCCAGCGTGGCTTTGCCAAGGGCGTCGATCGTGTCGTCGATGGTCAGATGGCGTTCCGACTCGTCGACGGCGAAGCGGCGCGAGATGGCGATGAAGCCGGTGGCGACGAGCTGTTCATTGCGCTGCTCGCGGGACGCGGCGGGCAGCAAGTCGCCGGCGATCTGTTCGCGGAGAAACTGGTCGTAAGGTTTGTCCTGGTTGAAGGCGCGGATGACGTAGTTGCGATAGCGGTAGGCTTGCGGAATGGGGAAGTCGGCACTGTCGCCCGCGGTGTCGGCGTAGCGGACGAGATCGAGCCAATGACGGCCGAAGCGTTCTCCGAAGGCGGGCGATTCGAGCAGACGGTCGACGAGTTTCCCGTAGGCATCCGGTGATCGGTCAGCGAGAAAATCGTCGATGTCTCCAGGCGACGGCGGCAGGCCGGTGAGGTCGAAGGTCAAACGGCGGATCAAGGTAAGCTTGTCCGCCTCGGGATTGGGCTTGAGGCCGCGCGCGTCGAGTTCCGCGAGGAGGAAATGGTCGATGTAGTTCCGCGCGAGCCGATGGTTCTTCGAGAAGGGCGGGATGTAGTCGCGGACCGGTTGGTAGGCCCAGTGCAGGCGCTCGCGCTCGAAGTTGAACGCGCCCTTCACGGCGGCTTGGGCGACTCCGGCTTTCCGGGGATCGGGCAGGCCCATGCGAATCCACGCTTCGAAGTCCTTCACCTGGGCCGGGGTGAGCGACTTCTTCGGCGGCATCTTCAGGTCCGCGTCGTCCTGGTGGATGGCGGTGACGAGGCGGCTGGCTTCGGGTTGGCCGATGACGACGGCGGGTCCGTGGTCGCCGCCCTTGAGCAGACCATCTTGCGTGTCGAGCAACAGGCCGCCTTTGGCCTGACCGGCTTCGGCGCTGTGGCATTCGTAGCAGGAGGCGACGAGGACGGGGCGGATGCGATTCTCGAAAAACTCCAGGCCTTCAGCGGAGGCCGCGTAGTCTGCGCGCGCGGCCGCGAACGGCAGGAAGCCGGTCAGCAGAATGAAGATGGAGCGGAGTCCGCGCACGCCGGGAGGATCAACGGGAGGAAGGTCTCGTGCAACCGGTAGGCTGGGGGAGTCCGGCAGAAAGGTTATGATCCGCGAAGAGCACGAAGGGGCGCGAAGTTTTTCAACCGCAGAAGAGGCCGAGAACGCGGAAGGGTTTGGATCTCGTGCGCTGCGGTCGCGTTGGTCGTTCGTGGGCGTTCGGATTCCGCGTAGCAGCACCGACTGGCCGGGCGAGGACGCCCGGCCTACGGGTCGCATTCGAACGGCGAGGTGAGGCGGCCGGCGGCGTGGTCGGCGAGGAGCTTTTCCACGGTCAAGCCGAGCGGGGTTTGTTCGGCGGCGAGTTGCTGGAGAACGGGCAGGGCAGCGGCGTCGCCTTCGGACAGGAGTTGATGCGCGGCCCAGCGGCGGACGTAGGGCGAACGATCTTGGAGCAGGTTCTTCAGCGCGGTTCGGCCTTCAGGGCCTGCGGTATCGAGTTCAGCGAAGGCGTCGGCGAGGCGTTCGAGGAAGGCGATGTCGAGCGAGCGCGGTGAAGCAATGTCACCTTTGGCAATGGCGGCGGAACGGAAGGCGGCGATGGCGTCGGCGATGGGCACGGACTAGGGTTTGAAAGAGTGAACACTGCCGTCTCCACGAGCCACGGTAGCATGCCCGTCCGGTTCAAAAGCGATCAACAGAATGGAGTTGGTGCCGCCACCAAACCACTTTCGCGGCACGGTAAAGTTCGTGGTGTCCGGATTGGGTCCGCCTTTCGAAAAGGACTTGTCGAGGATGACTGAGCCGCTTCCGCCGAGCCGGAATCCCGACTGGTTGCCCACACGAGGATCGTCGATAAGCAGGCCAGCCGGGAAGATGACGACTGTCGTATTCGCATAGCCGGACACATCGGCCGGCTTGAGGAGGCCAGCGGTGATCAGTGCGTCGAGGGCAACCGAGGTGGGAGCAGGTTCGCCTTTGGCCTGGAAGGAGCGCGCATACTGCATGGTAGCGTTCACGATCTTGGCGGTGTCGATGGCGGCGCCCGGGTTAAGGGTGGTTTGGATCAAGAAGCCGACGCCGAAGACCAGTGCGGCGAGGACGATGGCGATCAATCCTTTCTTCATACGACTAGGAGACACCGGCGAGGCCCCGGTTTGTATCAAAATCCCCCGGAAAAAATGGCCAAGTTGTCCGGCAGGTCGAGCGTCTCGCCCGGCCTGTGGGAAGCTCGCACCGAGGTTGGGGCTGCGCCCAAAAACTCATGGCCGGGCGAGGACGCCCGGCCTACAGCAACCCAGATGTCTCCGGATAACCGCACATCAGGTTCAGGCTCTGGACGGCTTGGCCGGAGGCGCCTTTGACGATGTTGTCGATGGCGCTCATGAGGATCAGGCGGCCGGTGCGCGGATCGAGGCGCCAGGCGAATTCGCACACTGCGGTGCCGACCACGTTCTTGGTATCGGGCAGGAGCTTGCCTTCGAGCACGCGGACGAAGGGTTCGTTGGCGTAGGCCGACGCGTAGGCTTCGGAGATGGCCTTGTTGAGCGCGGCGGCTTCGTCGGCGGTGGCGAAGTGCTTGGATGGGGCGACGTAGATGGTCGAGAGGATGCCGCGATTCACCGGGATGAGATGCGGGGTGAACTGGATCGTCACCTTGGACTTCGCGGCGACGCCGAGTTCCTGTTCGATCTCGGAAAGGTGCCGGTGTTTGGGCACGCCGTAGGGCCGGACGCTCTCGTTGCATTCGCAGAAGAGGTAGTCGACCTCCGCTTTGCGGCCGGCGCCGCTGACGCCGCTGAGGGAATCGGCGATGATGCTGTTCGGCTGGATCAATCCGGCGCGGATCAACGGGAGCAGCGGGAGAAGAATGCTCGTGGGATAGCAGCCGGGCGAAGCGACGAGCGACGAGGCTTTGATCTGGTCGCGGTAGACTTCGGGCAATCCGTAGACCGACTTGGCCAGCAAGTCGGGCGCGGGATGGTCATGGCCGTAGAATTCCTTGTAGACCTCGGGGCTCTTCAGCCGGAAGTCGGCGCTGAGGTCGATGACCTTGGATCCAAGTTGGAGCAACGGCGTGGCGAATTCCGCGGCGACGCCGTGGGGCAGGGCGAGGAAGACGATCTCGGCGGTCTTGGCGACGAGTTCGGCATTGGAATCGACGAATCGGAGCGCGCGCGCCTTGGGCAGGTGGCTGAACTTTGGGAAGACCTGCGCGACCGTCTGTCTGGCGTATTGGCGGGAGGTGACGGTGGTGAGTTCGGCGTGGGGATGGTTCAACAGCAGGCGCACGAGTTCCTCACCGGAGTAACCGGACGCGCCAATGATGCCGACGGAGACTGATTTCATCACGCGGCAGTTGTAACGGCCGACGGCGTGGCTGTCCAACGCGGCGCGGTTCCGTGTGTTGGTAGGGAGTGCGCTGCTGCGCCGCCCCATTTTCGTCCGATGCCGCAGGCATCGGACGGGGAGTCACGGCTGCGGGGCACCGCGGCCCCACCTTTGACAAGCTGCGTCAGTATTCGTGGTGGAAGCGGTAGGTTTCCCAGGCTTCGAGGCCGAGGAGGGAGCGGAGTTTCTCGACGCGCTGCTGCTCAAGGAGATCTTTGAGGACGCGGCGCTCTCGGGGCAGGAGCTTCGGATCTTTGTCGACCTCGCCTTGTTCCGTCCGATAGGCGGAGTTCGCTTTGGCGGCACTGAGGGCGATGTCGGGGTTCAGGCTAAACTTGCGGGTGATGGCGAGGAACGTGTTCACGGAACCGATATCGGTCGATTGGATCGACGCCCATTTGGCTGCCCGCTCGGCTCCCAAAGCCTGCGCGAAGGCGGTTTGGTTCGTGTAGGCGGCCACCAGAGACGAATAGTCGGCCGAGTTGGAGGCGACAATGGCAAGGCCGCGAATGGACTGGCCTCGTTCCTGGAGTTCGAGGAATGACCTCAGTTTGAATTCCTTCAGCTCGGCAGGGCTAAGAAGGTTCGTCAGGGCGGAATCCCGTTCGGCACTGAGCGCGGTCAGTGCCGCGCCTCGTCGATTGGGCGGCGTGTTGGTTCGAATCTCGGACTGGCGGTCGGCGATGGTAAGATCAATCGAGGCGATCGTGGAGAGCGTGTCCGTTGCAATGTGCGCGTAGGGGCCTTTCTTGAGCTCCGATTGCCGTTGTTCGAGTCGGGTGGTGCGTTGCTGTTCCCCGGACGGGGCCGGCTTGAGGAACAAACCCTCCAAGAGGTCGTCGCGGCGATTGTCGGCTTCTTGGATTGGCGCTACCGCGAGCTCCAGTTGGGCCTGAGCATTGGTGCTTCCCGTCAGACAATCCCAGAGCAGGGGATGTTTGTCGGTCGCATGGGCGTGGATGAACGTGGCCAACTCCAACCAGGTGGCGCCGCGGATGATCGCTTCGATGGTGTCCGGAGGGCAGCCGATCTTGCGGAGGTTCGCGACGTAGTTGGTGTAGTTGGGGGACTGGACGGAGCCCCACCGGAACGGCGGCCAGTTGGTTGTGGGTGTTTCGACCCGGGCGCCCGGTCGCGGCGGAAGAGTGATCGGTTTGTCGCGAAGCCCCGGGATCTTGGACTTCGCCGTCGGCATCACGTTCTGGGCAGATTCGCGCCGGGCCAGTTCGAGGCCGATCAGGATGGCGAAGACGATGTTCGCCGCGAGCGCCAGCACCGTGAAGAGCCTCCAACCGCGAAGCGTCATGGTTTCATCCCTTTCGCCATGTTGGTGATCCACTGGCCATGCTGCTGGAGGTATTCCTTGAACGCTTTTTCGGGGAGTAGTTGCTGGACCGCCGCCACGGTGGACAAGCTGATGGCCTTGAGCTGTTCGTCCTCATCGGCTGGCTCCAAATCGGGCGAGTCTCGGAGGCGTTTGGACTCATCGAAGGCGAGGTGCTTCATGTCGCTGATAGCTTCGGCGACGCGCCGAGGGAGTTCGTGGGATTGCGTGAACCGGACTGAATCATCCCAGTGTTCATCGAAGAGCCGTGTCAATTGCGCGGCGCGGCGCGGTCCCAAGGCCTTGGTGACCAGCGGAGTCATGGCTTCCATCCTTTCGTCCGGAGAGGGTTCGGCGGGCAGGCCTTTGACGAACCGTTCGAACTTGGAGACTTCCGAGTAGTCGATGATTTCGTTGAAAGCCGTGAGATCGCGGGGCAACACCAACGCGATGCGGCGGAGGTCGTCGGAGGTAATGCCGGTCGATCCGATGCCATCATTGCTCGCTTCGGGGATTAGCTGGCGAAGCCCGGCAAGTTGGAGGAGTTCAGTGGCGCGCTGCCGGCCGATAGCGGCCTCTGCTCGGAGTAGCGCTTCATCGCGCAGCTCCTTGAGGCGGGCGATTTCCGACAGTTTCAGGGGTTGGCCGACTTCCGCCATGAGGTAACGCCGCTGGAACTGTGCGGAATCAAGGATCCAGCAGGCATTCTCGACCACTTCGAAATCTGGAATGGCGGCACCCCAGCAGTAGATCGCCCACTCGTATTTGTCGGAGGCCGAATTGGGCCAGTTCCCTTCAACGCCGAGCAGGGCTTTCAGCACACTGCGTTGCTCGAGTTCCAGGCGGGCCTCGGCGATTTTCTTCCGACGATCGTCCGCGTATTGTTCTTCCTCTGTCCACCAATAGGCGTCGGGTTCGGTGGAGTCGGCGCGGCGGCCATCAAAAAGCCCTTGGATTTCGTCGGCGACGATGTCGCGAATCGTGCGCTCGGGGCATCCGACCTCGCGGAGATTGGCGATAAAAATGGGGAAATCTTCGGACTCAATGCGACGCCACGGCGGAATTGGGTCCACGCTTGCGGCCGAGGGGACCCTGGCTTCCAGCCGAGAAGCGCCTGTCGGCGGGAGATGGGTCTGTTTGACCTTCCGGACACGCTCTGAAAAGCCTGTCGAACTTTGCAGGGGTCGGGTTGAGCGCAGATTCAACCAGGCCGCCGCCAAGACGACATTGAGCATCAGGGAAAGGATGCCAGCCAGCCGAATGGACATTCGGCGATTGGGCTGAACGCGATTGATCAGCGCAAGTCCGAACCGGGCGAATTTGAGGAACAAAAAACCCGCCGGATTGCTCCGGCGGGGTAAGACAGGGCGGTCCGATCAGCGCTTGCTGAACTGGAAGCGCTTCCGCGCACCGGGTTGACCATACTTCTTGCGCTCCTTCATTCGAGGATCGCGGGTCAGCAGACCATTGGACTTCAGGGCAGGTCGGAGATTCGCGTCGGCGCCGATCAGCGCCCGGGCGATTCCGTGACGGACGGCACCGGCCTGTCCGGCAGGACCTCCCCCGGTGACGTTGATGCGGACGTCGTAGCGTCCAGCAGTCTCCGTCACACGGAAGGGTTGGCCGACCAGTTGGCGAAGGCTGTCAGTGAGGAAATAGGCTTCGAGCTCCCGGCCGTTCACCGAGAACTTGCCTGAGCCGGTCGCAAGACGAACGCGAGCGATCGACGTCTTCCGGCGGCCTGTTGCGAGATATTCCTGTGTCTTGGGGTCCTGTTTGGCCATGGCTTGTCAGAAATTCAGTTTGCGACTTTGGTAACGGAGGGCTTTTGAGCGGCGTGGGGATGTTCGGCACCCTTGTAGACCTTGAGCTTGGTGATGATGCGGCTACCCAGACGATTTTTGGGAATCATGCCCTTGACGGCGTGCTCAATGAGCCGTTCAGGATGGGTCTCGCGGACTTCAGCGACGGACCGGAAGCGTTCTCCGCCCTTCCATCCGGAATAGGACATGAAGTATTTGTCAGTCTCCTTCTTTCCAGTGAGGACGACCTTTTCCGCATTGATCACCACAACGAAGTCGCCCGCATCCATGTGGGGGGTGTAAATGGGCTTGTTCTTGCCGCGCAGGATGTCGGCAACTTGGACGGCGAGGCGACCAAGAACGGCGCCGTCGGCATCAATTACATGCCACGCACTGACAGGTTCACTCGCTTTCGGCAGATAAGTCTTCATCGAAATCTTTAGTTCAAAGGAGCGGTGACTTTACCGGAGGACTTCTTTGGGTCAATAGGTATCACTGAGTTTTCTTCAAATCAGGGCTTGCCTTCAAGAATCTCGCTGCCTAGTTTCACGACTCTTTTCGACGGCCAGATTGTGGGATCAAGGTGGTCCTCACAGGTCGTCGAAATGAATGAACCTTATATGCCAGTCCGAATTCGTCTGAAGCGCATCGGGACCAAGAACACCCCTGTCTTCCGCCTTGTGGTTGCGGATGGGCGGAGTCCCCGGGATGGCAAGTTCCTCGAGGAGATCGGCACCTACAATCCGCTGAAGGCGGGTGAGAATTTCACGGTCAATCTGGAGCGCGCCAATTACTGGATCGGTGTGGGGGCGCAGCCAAGTGAGACGGTGGCCAGCATGATCAAGAAGGCGACCAAAGCGGCGGCGGCGGTTCCCGCTGCGAACTGAAGTCCTGCCATGCAGGCCTTTGTTGAATTTGTCGTCAGGGGCCTGGTGTCGAATCCTGACGAAGTTGTTGTCGCGGCATCGGAGAACGATGGTTCGACGCTTTTCGAGGTCCGGGTCAACCCGGACGATATGGGGAAGGTCATTGGTCGGGAAGGCCAGACCATCAATATCATCCGGTCCCTCTTGCAGGCCGGGGCGTCTCGAAAAGGCGTCCGTTGCGCCGTCGAGTTGGTCGATGAAAACGGGTCCCGCCGGGAATCCCGTCCGGAG
>JAYUUX010000062.1:0-4029 GCA_043754645.1 Verrucomicrobiales bacterium
CCGGACGGAAAGTTCACCGTGGAATTCGTCGAATGCCTCGCCGACTGCGGCAACGCGCCCGTCGTCATGGTGAACGAAGAGATCGTGGCCAAGACCGGCAAGACGGAGGCGGATGCGATTCTGGAGAAGGGAAACCGATGAAGTGGTTGCCAGACATGGATTCGAACCATGACAAAGAGATTCAGAATCTCTTGTGCTACCGTTACACTATCTGGCACCGACGGGAGGCGGACGGTAAAAAATCTGCCTTAGGAGTCAAGGCGACAGACTGATTATGCCGCAAGAATTTCGACTCATCCTCAAAAACGCCGACCTGCCGGGCTATACCCCCGACATGGAGTGCTACCTGCGCCATGGCGGTTACGAGGCCCTGAAGAAAGCCCTCGCCACAGCCCCGCGCGAACTTCCAGACAACAAGAAGATGTCGCCGCAGGAAGTCATCCGCGACGAAGTCCTCAAGTCAGGCCTGCGTGGCCGTGGTGGCGCAGGCTTCTCGGCGGGCTTGAAGTGGAGCTTCGTCGATCGACGCAGCGGCAAGCCGATTTACCTCATCTGCAACGCCGACGAGTCCGAGCCAGGCACGTTCAAGGACCGCCAGATCCTGCACAAGGATCCGCACCAGTTGATTGAGGGCATGGTCATCTCCTGCTGGGCCAACGACTGCAAACTCGCCTACATCTACATCCGAGGTGAGATGCCGAAGGCCGCCAAGCTGTTGAACGTGGCGCTCAAGGAAGCCCGCGAAAAAGGGTTCCTCGGAAAGAACATCCTCGGCTCCGGCTTCGACTGCGAAATCCACGTCCATCGCGGCGCCGGCGCCTACATTTGCGGCGAAGAGACCGGGTTGATCGAGTCGCTCGAAGGCAAGCGCGCCTACCCGCGCATCAAGCCGCCGTATTTCCCCGCCGTGCTCGGCCTCTACATGTGCCCGACGATCGTGAACAACGTGGAGACGCTCTGCCACGTGAAGCACATCGTGACGATGGGCAGCGCCGAATACACGAAGCTCGGCACGCCGAACAACACCGGCACCCGCATCGTCAGCCTCAGCGGCGACGTGAAGCGTCCCGGCTACTACGAGATCGAAGTCGGCAAGGTCACGCTCGGCGAGCTCATCACCCACGAAAACTTCGGGCACGGCCTGAAGGACGGCCGTTCGCTCAAGGCGATCATTCCCGGCGGTTCCTCGTCCAAGGTCCTGAAGGCGGGCGAGGTCTTCAAACTGAACCGCAAAGGTGCCGACGGCCAGATGACCAAGGTCGATGTGCCGTTGCTCGACCTGCCCTACGATTTCGATTCGCTCCAGCAGGCCGGCACCATGTCTGGCTCCAGTGCTATCATCGTCATGGACGATTCGCGCAGCATGGTGGACGCACTCGCGAACCTCTCCGAGTTCTATGCCCACGAAAGCTGCGGCCAATGCACGCCCTGCCGCGAAGGCGCGCTCTGGATGGCCAAGGGCCTGCATCGCCTGACCCACGGCGAAGGCCGCAAGCAGGACGCCGATTACCTCCAACACATCGCCCAGAACATCCAGGGCCGCACCATCTGCGCCTTCGGTGAAGCCGCCGCCTGGCCGGTGTTGAGCTTCGTGAAGAAGTTCCGCGATGAATTTGAAGCCCGTGGAGCCGCCGACGAAGCGAAGCACGCCTCCGGTGGAGCCCCGATGAAGATGGCCGCGAGTCCGAAACACTGATTTCCATGTCGAACGCCGCGACAACTGAAGCCAAGCCCGCCGCGCCTGCGCCGCCGCCGCCGGTCGAGAAGATCAAGATCAAGGTCGACGGCCGCGAAGTCGAGGTGCCGAAGATGCTGCCCAACTGGCAGGGGAAACTGGAAGCCACCACGATGCTCCAGGCCGTCCAGATCGCGGGCGGCGAGGTGCCCCATTACTGCTACCATCCGAAGCTGCCCGTCGCCGGCAACTGCCGCATGTGCCTCGTCGAGTTCGGCACGCCCATGATGGGGCCGGACCGCAAGCCCGTCTTCAACGAGGACGGTTCGCCCAAGATCGCCAAGTCGGTGCTCCCCTACGAACCCCAGACCCCGCGCGGTGCCATCGCCTGCGCCACGCCGATCTCGCCGGGAATGGAGATCTATCCGAATTCTCCCGCGACGAAACAGATGCGCGAGGCGGTGCTGGAATCGCTCCTCATCAACCATCCGCTCGACTGCCCGATCTGCGACCAGGCCGGCGAATGCAAGCTGCAGGAATACTCCGTCCAGCACGGCCAGGCCGGCAGCAATTTCGTCGAAGCCAAGGTCCACAAGCCGAAGGCCGTCGATCTCGGACCGCGCATCGTCCTCGACGACGAACGCTGCGTCCTCTGCACCCGCTGCATCCGTTTCACCAAGGACATCGCCGGCGACGACGCGCTCGGGATCGTGAACCGCGGTTCCTACAACACGATCGCGGCTTTCCCCGGAGCGAAGTTCGACAATAACTACACGCTCAACACCGTCGATCTCTGTCCCGTCGGCGCGCTGACATCGAAAGATTTCCGCTTCCAGATGCGCGTCTGGTTCCTCAAGGAAACCAAGAGCCTCTGCACAAGCTGCGGCACCGGCTGCAACACCGTCATCGGTTCCCGCGAAGGCAGGGTTTACCGCTACGAGCCGCGTCAGAACGATGCGGTCAACTCGACCTGGATGTGCGATTCAGGCCGTCTGAACTACAAGTGGATCGGCCGCGAAGACCGTCTGCAGGAAGTTCTGGTGCGCGGTCAGAAATCCACTTGGGCCGCGGCGTTGAAGGAGATTTCCGAGAAGCTGGCCAAGGCTGCGGCTGGCAGCGTCGCTCTCATTGCGAGCGCACGGCAGACCACGGAAGAGCTTTACCTCCTCAAGAAGCTCGCGGCCAAGTTGGGCGCGTTGACCGACTCCGTCGCCCGCCTCGGTGAAGCCGACAAGCTGCTTGTCGCCGCCGACAAAAATCCCAACAGCAACGGCGCCCGCCTTACCGGCATCGCCGGTGCCGAACTCGGAGCGAGCATTTCCCAGATCGCCGACGGGATCCGGTCCGGCGCGATCAAGACGCTGGTCGTTTTCGGCGAGGACGTGACCAAGGCCGGCATTTCCGCCGACCTGTTGGCCAAGCTGGAGACGCTGATCGTCTCCGACATTCTCCCCAACGCCACGACCAAGGCCGCGCACTACGTATTGCCCGGCTGCGCCCATGCCGAGAAGCGCGGCACGTTCGTCAACGTGAAGGGTCGGTTGCAGAAGTTCATGAAGGCCGTCGAGCCCAAGGGCGACGCGCGGCCGGAGTGGGAGTTCCTGCACGAGCTCGTCCACAACGTCACCGGCCAGAACGGCTTCATGAGCATCGAAGGCCTGTTCAACCAGATGGCGAAGGAAGTGCCCGGATTCGCCGGCATCGAATGGGCCCAGGTCGGCGACCAGGGCGTGAACACTATTGCCTGAGCATGGATAGCCTCCTTCAATATTGGAATTCGTTGGCTCCGCTGACCCAGAGCGTGGTTTTCAGCACGCTCAAGGTGCTGGGCGTGCTCTTCCTCGCCTTGTTGCCGATGGTTGCCTACTCGGTCTTGGCCGAGCGCAAGATCTCCGCCTTCATCCAGGACCGCCAGGGACCGAACCGCGTCTCCCTGCCCTTGGTCGGAAGCATCCCGATTCTTGGACCGTTCCTGACCAAGCTCGGCGTCTGGCAACCGTTGGCCGACGGCGTGAAATCGATCCTCAAGGAGGACTTCACGCCTTCCTACGTCCGCAAAGCCTACTTCTGGCTGGCTCCGGCGATCACGCTTATCCCGGCCTTCATGACGGTCGGAGTGATCCCGTTCGGATCCACCTTGGGTTCGCAGAAGATGGTCATCGCCGATCTCAACGTCGGCATCCTCTACACCTTCGGCATCGTCTCACTCGGCGTCTACGGCATCGTCCTCGCCGGCTACGCGTCGAACTCGAAGTATCCGTTCCTCGGCGGCATTCGTTCCACGGCGCAGATGATCTCCTACGAACTGGCGATGGGCATGTCGGTCATCCCGGTGTTCATGATCATCGGCAAAC
>JAYUUX010000063.1:0-3780 GCA_043754645.1 Verrucomicrobiales bacterium
CCATGACCATGCCGATCGCGGTCAAGGACCGGAAGCTCATGTCCGGACTGGCCTCGAACGACATCGTGCAGTTCAAACTGATTGTCACACCGGATGACGGCTGGATCGAGTCGATCAAAAAGGTCGGCAGCGAATCCCCCGATGCACCGGAGCCAAAACCCCAGTTCCGCCCGTCTCGAGCCGTCGAGGAGCTCAAGGTGGGCGACGTCATGCCCGACTTCACGATGACCAACGAACTTGGAAAGGCGGTCAGCCTTCACTCACTCAAGGGCAACGCCGTCGCCCTGACCTTCATCTTCACGAGTTGCCCGTTCCCGACGTTTTGCCCGCTGATGTCCGAAAACTTTCGGAAAGCCCAAGCCACACTGACAGCCGATTCCTCGGCTCCGAAGAACTGGCGGATGTGGTCCGTCACCATCGACCCCGAGAACGATACTCCCGACGTCCTCAAGACCTACGCCGCCCGCTACAAGCACGATCCCAAACGCTGGAGCTTCATCACGGGCGACCTGGTCGAGATCACCGCGTTGGCGGACCATTTCGGCCTGAAGTTTTGGAAGGCCAGCAATTCGATCAGCCACAATCTCCGCACCGTCGTCATCGACGCCTCCGGACGAATCCAGGCCATCGTCCCGGAAAACAAATGGACGGCCGACGATCTCGTGGGCGAAATCCGGAAAGCAGCCGCGGCGAAGTGATCGGCCTGGAGGATTTCGCCTTCCTTACTCGGCGGCCGCTGCTTCACTCCGCGCATGCCGTTCGAATTGTTCCCGGACAATCCTGAAATCTACCGCATCCGCACCAAAGCGCCGGGGCCCGAAGGAAGCCTACCGCTCGACGCCGACATGCTTCTGAACCGCCCGAGCGGCGACCTATTCGGCCTCACGCAGAACGTCGGCATGGGCTGGAACCCCGAGGAAGTCGGCCGGAAACAGTATCTCATCCTCAGCACCCAGGGCGGTGTGCGTGCGCCCGATGGGAAGCCCGTCGCGCTCGGCTACCACACCGGCCATTGGGAGATCGGACTTCTCGTGCAGGCGGCAGCCGAAGAGTTCCGGAAGCTGAAGACGATTCCGTTCGCGGTCTTCTGCTCCGATCCCTGCGACGGCCGGACCCAAGGAACCGCAGGCATGTTCGACAGCCTGCCCTACCGCAACGACGCCGCGCAGATCTTCCGCCGCCTCGCACGCTCCCTGCCCTGCCGCTCGGGCGTTCTCGGCATCGCCACCTGCGACAAGGGCCTTCCCGCGATGATGATGGCGTTGGCCGGAATGCGTGATCTGCCCGTCACGCTCATTCCCGGCGGAGTCACCCTTCCGCCGTCCGACGGCGAAGACCTCGGAGCCGTGCAGACACTGGGAGCGCGATTTTCGCACGGCCTCCTCTCGCTCCAGGAAGCGTCCGACCTGGGTTGTCGCGCCTGCGGTTCGCCCGGGGGCGGGTGCCAGTTCCTCGGGACCGCCGCGACATCGCAGGTCGTCGGCGAAGCCCTCGGACTTTCGTTGCCGCACAGCGCGCTGGCGCCCTCAGGTGAACCCGTCTGGACCGATCTCGCCGTGCGTTCCGCCCAGGCCCTGGTCGAACTCGAAGCCCGGCGGATCCTGAGCCGCGACATCGTCACTGACGCCAGCATCCGAAATGCGATGGTCGTCCACGCGGCCTTCGGCGGATCGACCAATCTCCTGCTCCACATCCCCGCCATCGCCCACGCCGCCGGGCTTCGGCGGCCCTCGGTGGACGATTGGAGCGACGTCAACCGCCGCGTGCCGCGCCTCGTCAGCGTCCTGCCGAATGGCCCCGTCTATCATCCGACTGTCCGGGCGTTCCTCGCCGGAGGCGTCCCGGAGGTCATGCTGCATCTCCGCCGGCTTGGCCTGCTCGAGACCGACGTTCTCACGGTGACCGGCCACAGCCTGGGCGAAGTGCTCGACGGTTGGGAAACGAGCGATCGCCGGATGCGCTTCCGCGAGATCCTCCGTGAGCGTGACGGCGTCGATCCCGACGACGTGATCATGTCGCCCGATCAGGCGAAGACCCGTGGACTCACGAGCACCGTCACCTTTCCTCGCGGCAATCTCGCGCCCGAAGGCTGCGTCATCAAAAGCACCGCCATCGATCCGTCCGTGGTCGATGCCGACGGCGTCTACCGCAAGGAAGGTCCGGCTAAAGTATTTCCCAGCGAGCGCGCCGCCATCGCCGCGATCAAAGGCGGCGGCATCAAGGCCGGCGACGTCATGATCCTCGCCGGTGTCGGCCCGATGGGCACCGGCATGGAGGAGACCTACCAGGTCACCAGCGCGCTCAAGTTCCTGCCCTTCGGAAAACACGTCGCGCTCGTGACCGACGCCCGCTTCTCCGGCGTGTCTACCGGCGCGTGCATCGGCCATGTCGGCCCCGAGGCGTTGGCCGGCGGACCGATCGGAAAACTGCGTGACGGCGACGTCATCCGCGTCGTCGTCGACCGCAATCACCTCGTTGGCTCCGTCGATTTCATCGGCGAAGGCGCCGAACGTTTCTCCCCGGAAGAAGGCGCGCGCCGATTGGCCGCTCGCGCAATCCGCGACGATCTTGCGCCCCACAAGAACCTGCCCGACGACACGCGTCTTTGGGCCGCGCTCCAAGGCGTCAGCGGCGGCACATGGGGCGGGTGCGTGTTCGACGTGGACGAAATCGTCAGCCGATTGAAGCCGGACGTGTGAGCGCTGCGGCAGTCCGGAGACCCATGGTCCTGAAGTTCATGGCTGCCCCGTCCCAATCCCGCTAGCTTCCCGCCATGATCGTCATCACCGATGAACGTTGCGTGGAGTATTCCGCGCCCGGCCATCCCGAAAAACCGGCGCGAATCGCCAAGACGCTCGCAAGGCTACGCGCCCAGACAGACGTCCCCATCACGTGGGACAAACCCGCCGACGTGACCCTCGATCAACTCACCCGCGCGCATTCGCCGGCGCTGGTCCGCGACGTGGACACGGCCAAGGGCGACTTCGACGCCGACACTCCCAATCATCCCAAGATCACCGAACACGCCCGCCGCTCCGTCGGCGGCGCCATCAAGGCCATGCAACTGGCCCGCCAGGGCAAGGCTTCCTTCAGCTTGCTGAGGCCCCCGGGACATCACGCGACAAAGGACCGGGCGATGGGTTTCTGCTACTTCAACGGGATCGCCGTCGCGGCGTTGGAGGCGCTGGCCATGGGCGTGAACCGGGTCGCCGTCTTCGACTTCGACGTCCATCACGGCAACGGCACCGAGGCGATTCTCCTCGGTCACCCGCACGCCGCGTTCGCGTCCGTCCACCAGTCGCCGTGCTATCCCGGGACAGGACTGAAGGATGTCGGAACCAACTGCTTCAACTATCCATTGCCGCCACGCGCGCCACGCGAGATCTATCGCGGAGTCTTGAAGCAGTCGCTTGAGCGGTTGCTCGCCTTCAAGCCGGACCTTATCGGCGTGTCGGCGGGCTTCGACGCCTACGCCCGGGATCCGATCGCGCAGGAGTTGCTGGAGGCGGAGGACTTCGAATGGCTCGGCGCGAGGCTGCGGGACTGCGGCGTGAAGTTCTTCAGCGTGCTGGAGGGCGGCTACAGCGACGACCTGCCGGACTTGGTGCTCGCCTACCTGCGCGGCGTGCAAGGCAAGTAGCTGCAGCCGCAGTTCACCGCGAGAATCCGGCCGGCAACTCCAGCAATCGCCACTGGCCTTCCGCGAGGCCCGTCAGGTCGAAGTCGCCGAATCGGCTGCGATGAAGCCGGACGACGTTGCATCCCTGGCTGGCGAACATG
>JAYUUX010000064.1:0-2450 GCA_043754645.1 Verrucomicrobiales bacterium
CGCGGAATCGCCGGACTCGCTCCGCGCGCGAAAGGAGTTGGGCCGGGATAGATGATGCCGACGAAATCCGGCCTGGCAGAGATTTCAATCCGCTGCGGCCCGGAGGGCCGCGCTCCGAGGGATCATGGAGAACCTGCCTTGGTGGCGGGCGCATTGGTCGCGGCCGGTCCGCCGGGCCGCTGGCGATTCCTCGGGGGCGGTTGGCTGACGAAGGTCTGGATGTCCTTCGCGGCCTTCGTTTCCACGCCGGGCTTCTGGAGGAAGCCGAGATCACGGAACCATTCGATGTAACGGTCCTGCCATTTGCCGAAGGGGATTCCGTTGCGGTCGGTCAACCCGGCCGTCATGCGGCTGCCGTCGCTCATCTGGTCGCCGGGATGGCGGCCGTTGCCGTAGATGTGCATCTCCACGTTTGGAATGCCGGCGTTGAGCATGGCGGTGAAGTATTCGTTGGCCCAGATCGCATGGACGCGGTCGCCGGCGCCGGCGCACGTGATGAACGCGGGCGGCGTGTTCCGGGGAATGGCCGGAGTGGCTCCCCGCGTGAAGGGCGTCGGCCCCGGATAGATGATGCCGACGAAGTCGGGCCGCGAGGAAACTCCGGCGAGCGGATCGCCCGCGAGGCCGTTCGTCTTGTCGAACTCCTCGAAGAAAACCGCCGCCGGCGCCGACAGTTCGGCTCCGGCGGAGAATCCCATGATGCCGATCTTGTTCGGATCGATGTTGAACGACTTGGCGTGCGCGCGGACGAGGCGGATAGCCTGAAGGGCGTCGTTCACGGCGTCGGTCTTGGGCTCGTAACCGTCGCGGCGGAGACGGTTGCGGAGGATGACGGTGTTGACGCCATAGTTGAAGAAGTAGGGCACGAAGTCCGCGCTCTCGGACCCGACGTTCAAGGTGTTGTGTCCACCACCGGCCGCGAGGATGACGCACGCGCCGGTGTTGAGGCCGCCTTCCACCGTGTGAACTTCGACCGAAGGGTTGTGGATGTTGACGATGCTGCCGATGCGGCCGGGCGATGATTTGCTCAGGTTGTATTGCTCGGCTTCACGGACGCGGGCGGCCCTGAGGAAGGACGATCCGGGCGGGTAGAGCGGGATGACCACGCCACCCTGCAGAATCGGCTGCGGTGCGTATGGCAGATCATTCGTCGGGCCCGGCGACGGAATGCCGATGGGCGCGGGCAGGGGCAGCTGTGTTTGGGCGTTGACGGACATTCCGCCAAAGATGCCCAGCAGGAAGGTCGCCGTTATGGAAGACGTGGTTCTCATGGGGTGAAACAGGGATGCGCCGCAAGACTCACGCTGTCTGACGCGGCTTGCCAAGGAATTGTCACCCCTTCCGGCTGGCGGAATCAACCAGCCGGTCTGACCGGAGATTTCCATCGCCACGGGATTTGCCGGACCACTAGCTTTTCCCCGGCCGGGCGAATTCCAGTCCTGGCAACCCCTGCGGATCTCACCGTTCACGGAGGTTCTCTGCCCCTCGAACACCAGCAACACCATGTCAAAAATCCATTTCATCGGCGGAGAAAAAGGCGGAGTCGGCAAATCCGTCGTGGCCCGCGTCGTCGCCCAATACCTCATCGACAAGTCCATCCCCTTCCTCGGTTTCGACACCGACCGGTCGCATGGCGCCCTTCTGCGCTTCTACGGCGACTACGCATCGCCCGTGGTTGTGGACAGCTACGAAAGCCTCGACCTCATCGTCGAATCCGCCATCGCGAATCCCGACAAACGGATCCTCGTAGACCTCGCGGCGCAGACGCACGATCCGTTGGCCAAGTGGATGGACGAGTCCGGCGTGCTCGAAATGGCGCAAGAAGGCGGCTACTCGCTGGCCTACTGGCACGTGATGGATTCCGGCAAGGATTCCGTGGATCTGCTCAAGAAGCTCCTCGACCGCTTTGAGGCGCGGCTCAACTACGTTGTCGTCCTCAACCAGCTTCGCGGCGACAACTTCGACATCTTCGACAAATCGCCGGAGAAATCCCGCCTCGCCGAGCTGGGCTCGCCGGTCATCTCCCTCAAGCGCCTGCACGAACCGGTCATCAACAAGATCGACGCCGGTAGCACCAGCTTCTGGGCCGCGAAGAACCGAAGCGAAAGCGACGTGAAGGGCCTCGGCATCCTCGAACGCCAGCGCGTCAAGATGTGGCTCAACAGCGCCTACGCTGAGATCGGCCGTTCGGGCATATGACGTGCCACGGCACTTCAGCGACTGGTTCGCCGAACGATCTCCTGGTCCAGCCACTTGGTCCGCGCAGCGACCCACTCCTTCATCTGTTTCACGTCCTCCGTGAGTGTCAGTTGGCCCGAACCGGGGCCTTCGATGCCTTTCCACCGGCGTTCATTGCGCCTGGCGGCATCGCCGAGGGTCCGGGCGTTGTCGTCGATCATCCGGATGATGTTGTCCACGGAGAACTGCCGTTCCCGGAGCTGTCGCCATCG
>JAYUUX010000065.1:0-3423 GCA_043754645.1 Verrucomicrobiales bacterium
GCAGGGAACTGGTCTGGCCGACGGCGATCTCGGAGTTGGGCTTGGTGGTTCCACGGACAGCGTCGATGAAGTTCTGAATGTGGACGATATCGCCGCCGGGTCCGGTGCCTTGGTCGACGAGTTTGCCGCGTCCATCGAACACCTTGTAGCCGGAGGCGATCTGCTCCATGCGCATGCCGTTCTCGCCGAACCACGCGACAAAGGGAACGGATTCGCCGGAGCGTGGATTGCAACTGCTGTGGTCCCAGGACGCGCCGCAGGTGCCAAAGTCGTAGCTGGCGATGGCGGTGTCGGGCGATTCCTGGTCATCGTCGTAGTGGTAGCGGCCGCCATTGTAGGTGACGCGCTTGGGCAACTCCACACCGAGGCCCCAGCGCATCAGGTCGAGCGCGTGCGGACCGTTGTTGGCGAGTTCGCCGCCGCCCCAGTGCCAGCGCCAGTGCCAGTTGTAGTGGACGAGATTGTCGACGTAGGGCCGCTCGAGGATCGGTCCCTGCCAGAGCGAATAGTCGAGCGTGGCGGGAACGGGCGCGGGTCTGCCCTTGCCGATGGAGGTGCGGGAATTGGTGTAGAAGCCGCGCGAGAACCGGACCTTGCCGATGGCGCCGGCCTTGAGCTTGTCGATGGCCTCGATGACGCCGGGCCAACTGCGGCGCTGGTTGCCCATCTGGACGACGCGGTTGTGTTTCCGGGCGGCGGCCACCATCCATTCGCCCTCCTGCGGGTTGTGGCTGCCGGGCTTCTCCACGTAGACGTGTTTGCCGGCCGCGCAGGCGAGGATGGTGATCGGGGCGTGGCTGAAGTTCGCCGTGGCCACGAAGATCGCGTCGACCGATTTGTCCTCCAGGATGGTCCGGAAATCCTTCACGGTCTTGGGCGTGGGCTGCTTCTTGCCGTCGAAGGATTTCACCACGCGGGCGAACCGCGCTTCATCCACGTCGCACAGGTAGGCGATCTCGACGCCTTCGATCTGCTGGAGGGCTTTGACGTGGTCGAAGCCGCGTCCCATGCCGATCACGGCCACGACGAGCTTGTTGCCGGGAGCCGACGCGGCCCGAAGTCGCGGGGCCAGTCCAGTGGCGGCGAGGCCGAAGCTAAACACGGTGGCGGACTTCACGAAGTCACGGCGAGTGAGAGGTTGGGTCATGGGGTGAGTTGCGTTGTGGATGCACCCCAGAATAGGCTGGTGCCATGCTTCGTCGAGTCTTCAACCTGTTCGGGTTCGTCATTGCCGCCTCCGGCGCCTTCGCCGCCGATCTCCGTGTCGGCATGATCGGGCTGGATACGTCCCACGTGATCGCGTTCACCCGCACGCTCAACGTCACGACCAACAAGGAACATGTGCCCGGCGCCCGCGTCGTCGCGGCCTTCAAGAGCTTCAGCCCTGACATTCCGTCCAGCGCCGACCGGGTCGAAGGCTACACGAAGCAGATTCAGGAACAGTTCGGCGTGAAGCTGGTGAACAGCGTCGAGGAACTCTGCCAGCAGGTCGACGTGGTCATGCTGGAGAACGTCGACGGGCGCCCGCATCTCGAACTCGCCCGGCCCGTGATCAAGGCGGGCAAACGCCTCTTCATCGACAAGCCGGTGGCGGGTTCATTGAAGGACACGCTGGAGATTTTCCGGTTGGCCAAGGAAGCCGGCGTGCCGGTCTTCACCGCATCGTCCTACCGCTACTACGATTCCATGGTGGAGTTGAGGAAGGCTCCCATCGGCGACGTGCGTTCCGCCATCTCCTTCGGTCCGGCGCATCTTGAGAAGACCCATCCCGACCTCTACTGGTATGGCATCCATCCGACGGAGGCGCTCTTCACCATGATGGGCACCGGTTGCGAGACCGTCACCCGCGTGGCCACCGAGGAGAACGACGTCGTCGTCGGGCTCTGGAGCGGCGGACGCGTCGGAACGCTGCAAGGACTCCGCGGCAAAGCCACGCCGCACAAGGTGATCGTCTTCGGCAGCAAGACGTGGGCGGAGCAGAAGCAGGGCAACGACTCCTACGCGCCGCTCATCAAGGAGGTCGTAAAGTTTTTCCAGACAGGCATCTCGCCTGTGCCGCCGGAGGAGACCATCGAGATGTTCGCCTTCATGGAAGCCGCCGACGAAAGCAAACGGCAGGGCGGCAAACCGGTGAAGATCGCGGACGTGATCGAGAAGGCGAAGCGGTGAGGGAACTTGAACGACCCGTTGCAGGATAGGGCGGGCTTCCAGCTTGCCCTGTGCGGACCGAGCTCTGGGCCCCGACGGACGTCCTCAGGCACCCGCCCCATCCGGTTCCATGCAGGAAGCGTCATGGGCAGGCACGATGCACTGCCCTACCTTGAAGACTCCTCTTTGCCGCCGCATCCGAGTTGGGGCGCTCCGGATCAACGCTGGCTCGCCATCTCCACGCGCAGCCAGGCGCGCGCGTAGGCCCACCACTGCTTGGCCGTGGGCACGGCGATGCCGAGGACCTCGGCGGTCTCCTCGAAGCTGAACCCGGCGAAGTAGCGGAGGTTCACGAGTTCCGCCTTCCGGGAATCAATCGCGGCGAACTTGGTCAACGCGTCGTTGATCGCGAGGAGTTGCTCGTCGGGCGCCGGAGCGGGGATGTCCACCTCGTCGATGTCCAGGCGCTCGGCGCCGGCACCGCGTTTGGCGGCGAGGCGGCGCCGGGCCCGGTCCACCATGATGCGGCGCATGGCTTCGGCGGCGGCTGCGAGGAAGTGCTGCCGGCCTTGCCAGGTGCGCGGGTCGTTGCCGGCCACCCTGAGCCAGGCCTCATGCACCAGCGCCGTGGGCTGCAGCGTGTGCTCCCGGCCTTCACCGGCGAGCCGATGTGCGGCCAGTCGGCGGAGGTCTTCGTAGACGAGCGGAAGAAGCTGCGCCGCCGCGCGAGGATCGCCGGCGGAGGCGGCCTGGAGAATCTGGGTGACCTCGCTCATGCCTGCGGTTGATTCGGCCAAGGCGTGCGTTTCTCCGGTGCCAGTTGGAACAGGAGATCTTCGCGGTTCGGGTTCATGGCTATTTACCCTCCGTCTTTTCCTTCGCCTCGGCGGCGGCAATTTCCGCCCACGAGGGAGCCTGCCAGACGCGCACCTTTCCATCCATCGTGATACTGCCGAGTGCCGAGCCATCGGGTGAGAAATTGACGGAATTCACTATGGATGCGCCCGCCTCGAGCGAGGCTATTTGCTGATGGGTAGTGACGTTCCAAAGCTTTACGGAACTCTCAAACGTCCCAACGGCGAGAGTGCGTCCGTCGGGTGAGAATGCCAACGCGGTCTGCACGCCCTCGTCGTCCCGCAAAACTACCCCCTCTCCCGTTGTCAAAAGCCAAAGGCGAGTCGTTTGATCCGCGCTTGAGGAGGCGAGTTCCTGGCCGTCTGGCGAGAACCTGATTGCCTTGATCCCTAGACGATGGCCTTTCAACAGTTTCGCAAT
>JAYUUX010000066.1:0-6126 GCA_043754645.1 Verrucomicrobiales bacterium
CGACATGCCCGGCGTTGACCGCCGGGATGGAGTAGGTCGCCGCTGTCGCGCCAGAGAGGTTCGTGCCGTCCTTCTTCCACTGATAGGCGAACGGGCCCGTGCCACGCACGCTGACCGAGAAGTTGGCCGCCCCGCCATTCGTGGTCTGCACCGGACCCGGACTGCCGATGATGGCCTGGGCGACGGCGCTGCCGTAGAACTTGGCGATGCCGCCGCCGCCGGAACCGGCGTAGTCGCCGATGAAGAAGCGTCCATCTGGCAAGGTCGCCACGGCCCAATAATTCGGTCCGACGCCGAGCGGACGGACGGCGAGGTTGGTGATCACCGTGGCGGTCGGTCCGTAGAGGATCTGGCGTTCGTCGCCGCCCGCAATGATCTCGCCGCCAGGAAGGACGCCGAGGGCGAAGATGTCGCCACCCGGATTCGCGTTGAACGAGTTGTCCAAAGAGCCCGTGCCGGAAAGGATACGCAGGTAAGGACTGTTCAGGCCGCCGATGACGACGCGGTTGTCAGGCAAGAGCTGCACGGCCATGACGGTGCCGACGCCGGCAGCTGCGCTGAAGCCGGTGTCGTGCGTGCCATCGGAGTTGAACCGAAGGAGAGTCTGGGTGAACGCGCCGCCCGCGAGAATCTTACCATCGGGCTGAAGCGCGAGGCTGGTGACCTCGCCGGACAGGGCGAGGTTGAGCCGGAAAGTTCCATCAAGTGAACCGTCGACATTCAACCGCACGAGATAGGCCGTGCCGCGTTCGTCCCACGAGGTGAAGGCCCCGGACGCGAGAAGTTTGCCGTCGGGCTGGACGACGATTGCGCGGACGTAGCTGCTGGCTCCGGACCCGGCCTGGAACGAGGGATCGATGGAACCGTCGGCGTTGAGCCGGACGATGCGTCCGACGTTCAGGCCGTTGTAGGAAGTGAATTCACCGCCAACGAGAATGCGCCCGTCCGGCTGACGGGCGAGGGCGCGGACCTTGCCGTTCGGACCCGCGCCGGGATTGAAGGAAGTGTCGAGCGTGCCGTCGGCGTTCAGGCGGATGAAGGTGGTCGCCGGGGTCACCATCTCCGGCGTCACGCTTTCGATGGGAGTGCCGAACGCGATGGGCGGGTTGCCAATGCCATTAAAGCTGCCGCCCACGAGGATCTTTCCGTCAGGCAAAGGCAGGATCGCATCGGTGCCGCCGCCGGAGACGGAGAGCACGACGCCCGCCGAGTAGCTGTAGCCAAAGGTGCCAAGGGTGCCCAGGCCGGAACGGAAACTGAAATCCCGCGCGCCCGACTGCGTGCCCGCCACTGTGAGGGTGACGGAGTTCGTCACGGAGCCGGAGGCGTTGCTGACGACGACCTGGAACGTCCCGCCTTCCGACACCGTGGCCGGAGTGAACTGGTAGCTCGGGGAGGTTTGCCCCCCAAGCAGCACTCCTTCGCGATACCACTGGTAACCGAGCGGCAACGTGCCGTTGACCGCCGCAGTGAGCGTGGCGGTCGTGCCGATGTTGACACCGCCCCCGCCGCGAATGGTCAGGTTGGACGGGGCCAGCGGAGTCAGCGGCGCCGTCGCGAGATCGAGCCGGAAGAGGTTCGTGCCGTTCGAGTGGAAGAGCTGGCCGCCGTTGACCGCCGTCTGGGCCTCGCCGCCCGACGCGTCGGGCACGAATCCGGCCGTGGGCAGCGCATACCAGCCGTCGGCCGGACGGTAGAGCCAGGTGCGGACATTGGCCGTGGAAACGATGTAGGTGGAGGCGACGATGATGTCCTCGCCGTTGTTCACCATCCGCCAGAGGGAGTTTCCACCCGAAGCCGGGAACACTCCGGGATAGCTGGCCTTGCTCCAGTTCGCGCCGTTGTCCGTGCTGCGATAGACGCTGTAGGGCTCGCCGTTCGATTCGCCGTTCATCAACACGTAGAGAATGCCCGAGGGCGTCGCCACCAGGTCGAGCGGCACCACGCTGGCGCGGTAGATGAGCTGGGGAACGAGGTTGATGCCGTTGTCGGAGAAGGTCCAATTCGCCCCGCCGTCGGTCGACGCCATGATGCCGAGCAGCGCGGAACCGGCGAAGACCTTGCCGCTGTTGTAAGTGATCGCGCGGGCCACAGGCCACAGGCTGAAGGGAAGTTCCATGCCCGTGCTCCAGCGCGTCCAAGAGACGCCGCCGTCGGCGGAATAATGCGCGCCGCTCAGGGTGCTGGCGGCGTAGATGCGTCCGCCGCCGGAGGCGAACTTCACGAACTGCGCGGTCTCGGGCACCGACTGCTCGGTCCAGGTCACGCCGTTGTCCGTGCTGCGGAAGGCGGCGCTGCCGGCATGGTTGTTGAAGCTGGCCGTTTCGCCGCCGCGCACCACTGTGGATCCGTCGCGGAGGAATGATCGCGCGGGAATTGCGGCGCCGGAAAACGTGTCGATCAGGCCGCTGTTGGCCACCGTCCAGCTCGTGCCCTGGTTGTCGGAGTAATAGACGCCGCCCGGTCCGACGCCGACGAACATCCGGCCGGACCCGGTCACAGGTCCGATGCCGGTCGCATAGAAATAGTTGCTGCTCGTCCCAACGGTGCCTGTCGTCGTCTGGCTTCCCAGGGGAAGACCCGCCGTCACATTGACCCAGCTCTGTGACCAGCTTGAAAAAGCGGCCATCGCGAACACGACTCCGGCCACGGCACGAATCAGTTTTGTCATCGGTATTTCTTGGTTCCTGGGACTCCGCTCGGCGCCGAGCCCCTTCTATTGTCAGCCTGACCAACACAGCCCACGGGTTTTCCCATGGAACAGGACAAGCTTCCCGCTCACCGGCGGAGGCAGGGCCGCCGGACTCAGGATGTGAGTCTGTATCACGACGGAACCGCTCAAGCCAAGCCCCTAGAACGATGGCCGCATGAATGTCCGGCAGCCTTGACACGTCCGCCAAGTGCCGCGATTCATTCGCCGAACTTTCCGCCATGAAAACCTCCGCCACTTCCCTCCTCATCGCCGCCGGAATCCTCGCCACGCTGTGCGCTTCGTCCCACGCGCAGGACTGGGCCCACTGGCGTGGCCCGAGCTTCAACGGCTCCAGCCCGGCCAAGGATCTCCCAGTCACATTCTCAAAGACGGAGAACATCAAGTGGACCGCGAAGATGCCCGGGCCTTCCGCCGCGACGCCGGTTGTCCTGGGCGACCGCGTTTTCGTAAGCTCCACCGACAAGGCCACCAAGACCGTCGTCGCCATGTGCCTCGACCGGAAGACCGGCAAGGAGCTGTGGAAACAGGAAGTCGGCCAAGGCTTCAACCGCGACAACAACAGCAACTACGCCTCGCCTTCGCCCACCACCGACGGTGAACGCGTCTATTTCTTCTACGGCAACGGCGAGTTCGCCGCCTTCACCCTCGACGGCCAGAAGGTCTGGCAGCGCAACCTCGAGAAGGACTACGGCCAGTTCGCCATGCAGTGGACGTTCTCCAGCAGCCCCACGGTCCACAAAGGCATCCTTTACCATCAGATCCTTCAGCGGAATGTGCCGGTGAACGGCCGGGGCCGGACCGACGGACCGAGCGAAAGTTTTCTGCTCGGGCTCGATCCGAAGACGGGCAAGGAACTATTCAAAGTTGTCCGCCCGTCCGAGGCCAAGCAGGAGTCGCTTGAAGCCTTCTCCACGCCGATCCCGTTCACCCACGCCGGCCGCGAGGAGATCCTCATCTCCGGCGGCGACATGCTCAGCGGCCATGATCCGAAGACCGGCAAGGAATTCTGGCGCTGGGGCACCTGGAACCCCACTCGCATCGGCCACTGGCGGCTCGTGCCGTCACCCGTCGCCGCTGAAGGCGTCGTGCTTGGTTGCGGACCGAAGGGCGCGCCCGTGTTCGCCATCAAGCTCGGGGGCAGTGGCGATCTCGGCGAGAAGGGCATCCAGTGGAACAGCGAATCGCACCGCGAGATCACGACCGACGTGCCCACGCCGCTCTATTACAATGGCCTCTTCTACGTGCTGAATGGTGGCAAGAAATCGATCAGCGCCGTCGATCCGAAAACGGGAACCCCCGTCTGGACCGGACAATTCGACAGCACCCAAGTCTTCGAGAACACACCGACCGGCGCCGACGGCAAAATCTACTGCATGAACCATCGCGGCGACGTCTACGTGATCGCGGCCGGCAAGGAAGGCTTCAAGCTCCTGCACAAGGCAGAGATGGGCGACGAAGAAGACCGCCGCCTCCGCCCCTCCATCGTCCCCTCCGGCGGCAACCTCTTCATCCGCACCGGCGGCACGCTGTATTGCGTGGGGAAGTGAGCCGTGGGCGCGGGATCGCCGGCGTCGCGAAGCGAATCGGGCAATTAGCCAGCCACAAGGTGGCTGGAACTCGGGGCAGATTTGACATGGCCTGAAGGGCCACCGGACATCGAAGGACGTTCGCCCGTCGTCCTTTCAGGACTCGCTGCCAAAACGAGAACCGCAACCAGCCACCTTGTGGCTGGTTGCTTTACAGAAGCCCTCCGGGCTTATCCCGCCACGGCAATCAATGTTTCGATGTTGGCTGTTCGCTGGCCGGTGTTCAGCGTCGCCCCGCAATGCCGTCTCCCCTGCCCTACAAGATCGCCACGCTGGTCTTCGCCTTCAACGAGGCCGATGACGTCCTGCTGCTCGAACGCGCGCAGGAACCCAATCTCGGCCTGTGGAGCCCGTTCGGTGGCAAGCTGAAGATCGAGACCGGCGAATCTCCCTGGGCCTGCGCCTGCCGCGAGGCGGAGGAGGAAGCCGGCTTGAAGCTGAGTCCGCAAGACCTGCACCTCACCGGCATCGTCAGCGAGCACGGTTACCTCGGCTCGGCCCATTGGCTCATGTTTCTCTTCGAGGTGAAACACCGTCTCAACACGCTGCCGCCGCCGCACCGCGAAGGCCGCTTCGAGTTCGTGCCCCGGAGCCGGCTCGATTCCCTGCCCGTGCCCTCGACCGATCGCGAACAAATCTGGCCGCTCTTCTGGAAGCATCGCCGCGGCTTCTTCGCCGCCCATTGCGTTTGCCACGCGGACGGCGCTACCACTTGGACCATCGAAGACTCGCGGCCTGTCCCGACAGCGAAGCACGTCGCTTAACGGCCTCCGCCCGAATCCGCGCGTGACTGCCATTCGCCAAATTCTCCTTCGTTCCTACCGCCTGGGCGTGCTCGCCCTGATCGCGTGGCTGGTGCATTGGCAAATCGGTTGGCTGGAATCTCGCCGGCCGTCTCCGTTCTCGTTGGAGGCGGCGCGCAGACATTTCCCCGGTGCGACGACGATCCGCCTGACGGATCCGGTCCGCGGATTGAACACGGTGTTCAACGCCGCCCGCGAACCGCTGGGAACCTTGCTGGCCACGTCGCCCGAAACCGACGACATCGTCGGCTACTCGGGACCGAACAACCTGCTCGTCGCGTTGAACCCGGACGGAGCCGTCAGGGCCGTCGAACTCCTCCGCTCCGGCGACACGCCAGAGCACGTCGAAAAGGTTCTCCGCGATCCCGACTTTCTACGGGCGTTCATCGGTTGGCGCCCCACGGAGGATGCCGTGCCGAAGGTGGAAGCGGTTGCGGGCGCCACTCTCACGAGTTTCGCCGTGGCGGAAAGTCTGCAACGCCGACTCTCAGGCGCGGCTACGTCCCTGAGATTTCCAGAGCCGGTCACGCTCGCCGAAGTGGCCACGCTGATCACCAATACGACTCGCCTCGAACCCGATGGACGCCGACTGCGCGCCTTCGATTCCCAGGGGCGCCTGCTCGGGCTCGCCGTGCGCACATCGCCGGAGGCCGACAACGTAGCCGGGTATCGCGGACCGACCGAACTTCTCGTCGCGCTGTCGCCGGATGGCCGCACCGTTGCTGGCTTGAAGATCCGGCGCAGCTACGACACGGCGTCATACGTCGACCAGATCCGTGAGGATGAATCGTATTTGAATTCGTTTGTCGGCCGAACGACCGACGCACTCGCGACGCTCGATTTTCGTGCGGCGAAGATCGAAGGCGTCAGCGGCGCCACGGAGACCAGTTTCGCCATCGCCGAAGGACTGAAGCGGCGTTTCCAGACCTTCGACACGGCGCCTTCCAAGGCCGGATCAGCGTGGATGCGGAAGCGCGACTGGGCGCTCGTCGGTGTGATCTCCGGCAGCCTGCTGATGGCCTTC
>JAYUUX010000067.1:0-5494 GCA_043754645.1 Verrucomicrobiales bacterium
CGGCTCGGACAAGATCGTGAAGGTCATGGAACGCGTCGGCCTCGAGGAAGGCCAGGAGCTCCAGCACTTCATGCTCAACAAGTCCATCGAGCAGGCCCAGAAACGCGTCGAGCAGCACAATTTCCAGCAGCGCAAACGCGTCCTCGAATACGACGACGTCATGAACAAGCAGCGCGAGGTCATCTACGGCTTCCGCAACGAGATCATGCACGGCGACGACCCGCGCGACCGCCTCATGGACATCATGGAGGAAGTCGTCCTCCAGAAGGTCGAGTCCAACACCGCCGCCGACCAGGACATGAGCGAGTGGAACCTCACCAGCCTCGCCGACTGGGTGAACATCACCTTCCCGCTCGGCATGCCCGAGGAGGAGATGGTCAAAGCCGCCAAGAGCGGCGAAGAGAAGCCCCAGCCCGGTTCCATCTACGACGGCCTGAGCGCGGAACAGTTCGCCCTCGTCACCTTCATCAGCGACGCCGTCCGCGAGGCCTACGAGCTCAAGATCAGCTTCGAGAACCCGCAGGCCCTTGTCGGCATCGAGCGCTACACGATCCTCAGCGCCATCGACCGCCTCTGGCAGGAGCACCTCTACAACATGGACTCGGTCCGCAACTCCATCGGCCTCCGCGCCTATGGCCAGCGCGACCCTCTTCTCGAATACAAGGCCGAAGCCTTCAAGGTCTTCGAGGAGCTCATGGTCGGCATCAAGTCCGAGATCTGCGGCAACATCTTTCGCAGCGCCTCCAGCCTTCTGGCCTTCGAGCAGTTCCTCCAGAAGATGCCCCAGAAGACCGTCCACCAGCAGGGCAGCGCCATCTCCGATGCGAAGGCCGCCGCTTCCGGATCGGACGTCGTCAGCGAAGCCAACGAGGCCATCGCCAAGGCCAAGCCCATCCGCACCGGTCCCAAGGTCGGACGCAACGACCCCTGCCCCTGCGGCAGCGGCAAGAAATACAAGAACTGCTGCGGCAAGTGAGCCGGCTCGCCCGGGCCGTCCGGTCGGTCCTCGCCGGACGGCCAGCCCCTCGTTGAAGGAGCCCGGCTTGGTGGTGACGGGCGATCCTGCGATGCTCGCCAGCCGGCCTTGGCCTCAGAACTGGAGCCACGCCGGGAAACTGGGCACCGGCCTCACCGCGACGCCATCCCCTTCACCAACTCGGGAAACCGGCAGCCGTCGCAGAGGGCGTTGGTCCGCGCGCAGAAGTCGCGGAGAATCTGGAGCAGGCCCTGCTGGCTGGCGGCCGTCGGTTCGAGACCGCGCACGCCCCCACCGAGAAGCCGGACACGCGCCTGCTTGAGCAACGCGTTGTCCTCTCCGGCGGGCCACGCGAGCCAGCGTTCCTTGGCGCGAAGGACGAGAGGTTCATTGCGGCCCGCCCGGGCCCGCGCGGAGAACCACGGGAGGATGACGTTGACCGCGAGGTCCGTCACACGCGACGCGCCGAGCAGCGGTTGCGGTTTCGACAGCCGCGCTGAGTGGAGTGTCCAGTGCCAGCTCCAGTGTTCGTCGGGTTTCGGCTGGAGTTTCCCCAACAACGCCGTCGCCGATCCGTCCTCCAGGAACCACGTCTCCAACTGCCCGATGAAGTCCGGCTGCGCCAGCCAGCGCGCGGCGAGGGCGAGACGCCGCTGGGGAAAGTTGGCCGGGCGCAATCCGTGTCGTCGCCAGATGGAAGCGGGAAGGACGACCTCGTCCCACCGTTCCCGCTCACGCCACCAGAGGTTCCAAAGCTCCTGCAGATGGGGTGGGAGCGTTGCGCCCGCGCGCGCCTTCGGTTCGTGTGGAAGCAGGTTGGCGATACCGAGGAGGCGCGCCTCCAGCATGAGTGCGGTGTCGATTTTCTGCCGGCCATTCCCGCCGGTTATCAGCGCCGCCAGCCGTTCCATCGGCCAGGTGTTGTGCTTGTAGCCGAGGGCGCGGAAGAGGCCTTCCCAGAGCGCGCCATCCCAGCCGATGTCGCGCGCGCGACGGGCCAGGTCGTCCGCCTTGCGTTGGAAACGCACCAGCGCGGCCTGCCGGATGAGGGCGTTGCGAGCGTCGGCGTCCAACTCCTTCAGCGGCGCACAGCAGCGGCCGAGAAACTCTTCCTGCCACGGCTGGCCTTCAGCCTGAAGCCACGGGAGAAGTTCATCCCATGGCCCGTCGAGATGCGGCTCCATGGCCACCGTCGCACGCCCGGATGCCGCGGCACCACCGGCCCAGATCACGTGCAGCACGACGTTGCCGAATGCGGGATTGGTGTCGTGGTGGTGGGCCTTCCAGCCGGATGGCTGCAAGTCGATCTCGATGTCGCCGGTCAACGGCCGTGAACCTTCCACGTGGACGACGGCATCGCGGAAATCGGGGCCACCTTCGCGGCTATGGAAGCCCGGATGAAGGATGCGGACACTCCGGCCGTCGACCAGTTTGAGGGCGTCGCGGCGGAGCCGTTGGTGGTGCCAGACCAGCTGGAGCCACTTCTCCGGCGGAGGCGAACCGCGGTCGCCGTCGTGCAGCGCATCGGCGGCATGATGCTCTCGCCACTGCTCGTAGAGGCCGGCGGGGATGGGGCTTGGCGTGGACACGTGGTTTGCTTTTCCGGTGAGCGGCCCGAAAGTCAAGCGGCGGGCGGTTTGAACGCCCGCCAAAGCCGGCTGTCCGGATTCCAGCAGAACCGATGAGCATGAAACGATTTTCCATCCCCACCCTGGCCGTCGCCCTCATAGCCGCGACGGGCTTGGGCGCGCCCGCGGCCGAGTTCGCGACCGGGGACATCCGCCGCGACGGTGTCGTGCGCGCCGTCGAACAGGTCACGCCGAGCGTCGTCAACATCGCCACCAAGACCGCCGAGCGCCTCGCCGTGACGCCCGTCTACGACTGGTATTTCGGCGAGCTCCTCGGTCGCAAACTGACGCGCATTCCCGAACAACGCAGCGCCGGCTCCGGCGTGATCATCGACGCCGATGGCTGGGTGCTCACGAACGTCCACGTCGTGGAGAACGCCGTCGGAGAACGCGATGAAATCTGGGTGCGCCTCTGGGACGGCAGCCGCGAGCTCCGGGCCAAGGCCATCTTTGGTATTCCCGGCACCGACGTCGCGCTGCTGAAACTCCAGTCAAAACCCGGCGAGAAGTTCACGCCCGTCAAACTCGCCGCCGACAATGACATCATCCTCGGCGAAACCGTCCTAGCCCTCGGCAATCCGCTCGGCCTCGGCAGCTCCGTGAGCAAGGGCATCCTGAGCGCCAAGCCGCGTCGCGCGGATCCCACCGGCACGGAGCTCGACAACGCCGACTGGATCCAGACCGACGCCGCGATCAACCCGGGCAACAGCGGAGGACCGCTCGTGAACCTCAAGGGCGAACTCATCGGGCTCAACGTGGCGATGGCGCGCGGCGGACAGGGCATCGGCTTCGCCGTTCCGGCCAAGCGCGTCGCCGCCGCGCTCGCGGAATTCTTCTCACCGGAGGCGATGGCGCAGCGTTGGATGGGGCTCCGGTTCCTGCGTGCGCCCGATGGAGGCTTCACCATCAGCGACGTGCATCCCGGAAGCCCGGCGGCCAAGGCCGGCGTCAAGACCGGCGACAAGATCGAGACGATCGACGGCCGGGCGCCGGAGAACGCGATCGATGCGGCGACGAAGCTTTCCGAGAGCAAGGGCGCGGTGAGCCTAAAGCTGTTGCGCGCGGGCAAGAGCGTGACGACCTCGTTCTCTTCCGTGCCGCTGGACACGGTTCTGACAAACAAGCTGGGGGCGGAACTGGTGCCGATCGACGCGGCGATGTCGAAGCAGACCGGACTGGCCCAGGGCTCAGGGCTCATGGTGACCAGCGTGGAACGCGGCGGCCCGGCGGAAGCCTCCGGCATCCGGGCCGGTTGCCTGATCCAGGGATTCAACAATGGCAAGGTGAAGGACACGCTCGGCGCGGCCGCGCTGCTGTGGTCGGCCAAGCCGGGCGACGTGGTGAAGGTGAACTACACGCGCTTCACCCGGCGCGGCGGACTGCTCCTGTCGCAGGACTCGGAGTCGGATGTGGAGATCCGGTAGAACAGAGAAGGGCCGAGCCCTCGATTGCAGTTCGTTTCAAACAAAGAGACTCGAAGCCCAGTTTATCAACGCGAAGCTAAGTCGCCTCGATCTGGTCTAAACAATCTCCGGCCTGCACCAAAGGAGCCCAGGCAAACCAGCGCCGTCCCGACCGTGAAAAGGCCAATCTTCAGCGCGACCACCTCAACCGTTGTAACCCCGGCCAAAACTTCGCGTTGGTTGTCGAAGATGGGATAGCCGAACCAGAGACCGGCGAGCAGCCCATAACAGAGCGCCACCAGCGTGTTTCCGCGACAACGGCCATAGAGAAGCGCTCCAAGCGGAATACAAACGACAACTATGTAGAAGGGCCAAAGAACACCTCCAGGTGGGACGGGAGGAACAAACACGCCACCCAAAAGAACCTCCATGAGGAGCCACAGTGCGATAAATAGGGTGCCACGTTTCATACGGTGCAAACTGTCGGGTTCCTTAGTCTTCTTAGGCTTTCTTGCGGCGGCCAGACCTACTGCGGGAACCGCGGCCGGCCGGACATCCTTGTCGGCAGCGTGCTCACGCTTTGGACCCGCCAGCCCTCTTCCTCAAGCCCGAGACGGTATTGGTAGAGAACCGCCCGGCCCACCGCATTGGAGACGACCACGTTCACGGCGGCGCTGTCGTCGTCGTGCATGATGTCTCCGAGGGCGAAGCCCCTGTTCTCGGCGACGACCGGATAGTCCCGACGGATCATGGCCTCGAAGCGTTCCAGGTCGCTGCCGCGCCTGAGCCCGGGCGCCGCGTAGGAGTAGGCGCGCTCGTAGTCGCCGCTGCGGATGGCTTCCAACTGGTCCTTCACGGTCGCCGTGATGGCGGCGGCCACGCTGTCGGAGCGCGTGTTGATGTAGGCCACGTAGAGGGCCACCCCGAGGCACGCGACCAACACCGAGCCCACGATCTGGAACACGGCTTTCATCGGGGAGAGCTTGGTCGCGGCTGGCGGGAACGCAATCGCCCAGCCAACTCGCGGACCCCAACCGGCGACCCGGGCGGTCCGTTCGCATAGATCGCACGCCGGCGGCGTCATTCGTGGTTTCCTTCTTTTTGGTTACGGCTTAGACCCTCGCCATGCCGATTGACGCCGATGCGCCGATGATCGCCCGCTGCCTGCGCGGCGAGGCGAGTGCGTGGGATGAACTCTTCCGCACGCACTACGATCCGACGGCGCGTTTCGTCTTCCAGCTCTCCGGCGACTTCACCCGCGAGGACGCGGCCGAGATCACCCAGGAGACGTTTCTGTCGGTCGTCCAGAACCTCGCGGCCTTCAAGGGCACAAGCCGGCTCCAGACCTGGATCTTCCGCATCGCCGCGAACAAGGCGCGCGACGTGATCGAGATGCGCCATGCGGCCAAACGCGGCTCGGGCCAGACCGTCTTCTCGCTCCAGGCCGAGGATCCCCAGACAGGCCTGACGCCCGATGCCGCCTCGCC
>JAYUUX010000068.1:0-2676 GCA_043754645.1 Verrucomicrobiales bacterium
CTGCAGCGTGTCGCGTCGTCGAATCTGGCGCCCTATTACGATGCTTCGTCCTGGTCGCGCCTCCGTTCCTAGGTGGAGACGATCCAATCGCATCAGCCGTGGAGACTGCCCGGTTCGCCTTCGACTGCGGCGCCTCCGTCGTCGCTCTCATCCCGACGCGCGGCGGCAACGGAGCGATGGAGCAACTCCTCGCCTCGGGTGACTGGACGCCTCCCGGCTTGGTTCAGTTGGAGCAAGCCTTCGATCTCACCCTCGCCGAGCGCCCGTCCAAACGCAGTGGAGTCCGCGTATTCGTCGACACGTGGGACCTCGAACGCTTCTCCGCTTGCCCAGCCTGCTTTTCCGCCCGCAAAGCGCGCCTCGAACGGATGAACCACCATCAGAAAGCCGAAGCTCCCCTGCTCTGCGTTCCGTGCAGGCGCTGAGTGCGGGGCATGGCCCGCTACTCCTTCTTCTTGCCCTTCTTCGGAGCCGGCCCCTTCAGCGGCCACGTCTCCGATTCCGACCGAGCCATGGCGAGATACTCCTCGATCCTCTTCACGACCTCCTTGTTGGCGGAAGCGACGTTGTTGGTCTCGCCGAGATCAGACCGGAGGTTGAACAGTTCGACCGGTTTTCCGAACGGACGGATCGCCTTCCAATCTCCCATGCGAACCGCCTGTTTGCTTCCGCCCTCGTGGAACTCCCAGTAGAGGAAGTCCGCGGGCTTTTGTTCCTTCCCGAGCAGCAACGGGACAACGGATCGACCATCGATGCCGGCCGGCGCCTTGAGTCCCGCGAGTTCCACCGCGGTCGGGAGAAAGTCCCAGAACGCCCAAGGAACATCGCTCACCCTCCCGGCAGGAACGCGCGTGTGCCCGCGCACGATCATCGGCACGCGGATGCCGCCTTCCGACAGGTCACGCTTGATCCCACGCAACGGGCCGGAGCTCTGGAAAAAGGCGGGGTCGTTCCCGCCTTCCTTGTGCGGACCGTTGTCGCTCGAAAAGAAGATGACCGTCTGGCTGTCCAGGTTCTCGTCCTTGATGCGCTGCAGGACGGCTCCGATCTGCGCATCGAGGCGCGTGATCATCGCCGCCTTGTTCTTCTCAGGTTGCGGCCAGTTGTTGGTCGAGTAGGGCGCGTCGGTCGGCACCTCCATTCCGTTCCCCGTCGCCTTGGCCAGGGCGTTGTGCGCGTGCGGCGTCGTGTAGGAAAGGTAGAGGAAGAACGGCTTCTGCTTATACTGGCTGATAAAGTTCAGCGCCACCGAGGTGAAGTAGTCCGCCACGTAGAGGCTCTTCCGTCCCCGCTGGTTGTCCTGGACCGGAATACGGACCCCGCTCCGGACAAGCGTCTCGGGGTAGTAGTTGTGCGCTTCGGTCTGGTCCAGAAAACCAAACTGTTCGTCGAAGCCCTGACGGTTCGGTTCGCCGGTCGTTCCCTCGTTGCCGAGACCCCATTTTCCGATCACCCCGGACACGTATCCGGCGCTACGCAAAAGCTTCGCCACCGTGACCACGTTGGTCCCAAGCGGCATCTTTGCATTGCCGCGGATGGGCGTGTGCCCGGTGTGCTGGCCCGTCATCAAAACGGACCGGGACGGCGCACAAACCGTGCTGCCGGCATAGACGCTCGTAAAACGCATGCCATCCGCCGCGAGTTGGTCGAGGTTCGGCGTCCGGATGAGTTTCTGGCCGTAGGAACCCAGATCCCCGTATCCGAGATCGTCCGCGAGGATGAACACGATGTTCGGCAACTGCGGCCGGAAATACCGCGGCGGCACTTTGCTGCGGTTCGTCTTCATCATCGTCTGCGCGAGAAGGGTCTCTTCGGGCGTGTTCACGGTCGGTGGCGGAGCTTCCTGGGCGAATGCAGGGGCCAAGCCACCGCCTAGCAGCACAACAATGGCGAAGACGAAACGGAGAAAGCGCATAGATGTCAGGCTAGGCATGGAGATGGGAGGCTTCAACGGCGATTCAGCTGACAACGACGGCCTCATTGTGTCACGTCGATGAACGTCTTCACCGCACGGTTCCCCGACGCCATTCCCCGGAACAGCTCCGGCAATTCCGTCAGAGGACAATCGGCGTCGACGAAATCGGACGCGCGGATCACGCCGCGTTCGATCCAGTCCAACGCTTCCCTGATCGCATTTGGCGTGTGGTGGAAGCTGGCGAGAAGCGTGAGGTTCGAGTAATGGATCAGCCCCGTATCTAGATTCACTGAGGTGCCCGAAGGACACCCGCCGAAGAAGTTCACGCGCCCGCCCTTCCGCACCAACTGCACGGCCGCCTCCCAGCACTCCGGCTTGCCCACCGCCTCGACCACGACATCAAACGTCCGGCCTGATTGTTTGCAGGGCGCCAACACATCACCGTCCGCGCCGATCTCGACAGCGGCCTCGGCGCCAAGTGCCCGAGCCATCGCCAACCTGTTCTCTCCCCGTCCCGCCACCGTCACTTCGCAGCCCGCCGCCTTGGCCAAGGCCACGAACATCAGCCCGATCGGCCCCGCCCCGATCACGAGGACGCATTGACCCGATTGGAGCTTCAGGTCCTGCACGCCTTGGACGACACACGCCAACGGCTCCGTCAACGCGGCATCCCGGAACGGTGTCTCCGGCTGGAGTTTCAGGAGATTCTTCTCCACGATCCGACGCGGAACGACGATCGACTGGGCGTAGGCACCGTTCAG
>JAYUUX010000069.1:0-2859 GCA_043754645.1 Verrucomicrobiales bacterium
GGAAGCCCATCTCCAGCTCATCAGCCGCCAGGGCGGATTCCCCGGCGCGGCCTCCTGCCAGCCCTGCCATCCGCAGATCTACCAGGAGTGGCGCATGTCGGCGCACGCCTACGCCTCGATCTCGCCGATGTTCCACAAGTTCGAGCAGAAGATAAACGACCTGTCGCAGGGGACCATCGGCACCTTCTGCCTGCGCTGCCACGCCAGTGTCGGCACGACGGTGAATGAGCGGCGTGAACTTCCCCTCTGGGACCGCAGCCCCGTTTCGCGCGAGGGCGTGACGTGTGTCACGTGCCATCGTGTGCGTGAGGAATATGGCCGGGTGAACGGCGAGCGTCGCATCGAACGGGGCGAGATGGTCCTGCCCATGTCCGGCAAGTCCGACGGCAAGACGATGCTGCAGGTCCTGACCAACCAGTCCTTCTACAAGGTGAAGACCACGCCGGAGGGCCGGGGGCGTGAGATCCACGACGGCGTCTTCCAGATGGTGCAGATGGACAAGTCCGAGTTCTGCGTGAGTTGCCATCAGGTCGCCGTCCATCCGGGCATCAAGCTGGAGGTCGTATGGGAACAGTTCCGCGCCTCGCCCGCCTTCAAGCAGGGCGTGACCTGCCAGGATTGCCACATGGGCAAGACGCCGGGCAAAGCCGACGGATACCTCAATGCGCCGTCCGCCATCGTCGACGGCAAGCCGATCAACCCCGGCCGCAAGCACAGCAGCCACGTCTTCTCCGGACCCGGCTACCCGATCGCGCATCCGGGGCTGTTCCCGCACCACCCTGATGCAGGCAACTTCTCCATGCAGGCCTGGCTGAAGTTCGACTACCGCGCCGGGTGGGGTTCGTCCGACTTCGAGTCCAAAGTCAGCGACGGCAAGGTGAAGGCCAAGTTTCCCAAGGAATGGGAGAGCGAGATCGACCGCGAGGAGGCGCGCCGGATCGTCGATGAAAACATGAAGCTGATCGTCCAGCGGAAGGAGCTCCGTCAGCAGACGATGGAGAACGGCTCGAAGCTCGAAGGCCCGTTCTTCAGCGACGAACCGCGCGTGGGCAAGAAGCTCAGGTTCCGCTACAAGCTCACCAACCTGAACTCCGGCCACAACCTCCCCAGCGGCTCGCTCGGCGCGCAGCCGGAGCTGTGGCTGAACGTCGCGCTCATCGGCCCCGACGGCACCAACCTTTGGGAATCCGGCTATGTCGACAGCCACGGAGACATGGCCGACCTGCATTCGCTCGACCTTGCGGCGGGCAAGATCCGGAGGGATTCCCAGCTCTTCAACCTCCAGTCGAAGTTTCTCACGACGAACATCAAGGGCACCGACCGCGAGATGTATCTGCCGGTGAACATGGACATCGACCAGATCCCCTTCATTCGCCCTTCGGGCCAGCCCGTTTCCGTCTTGAACCATCCGCCCTTCATCCGCATGGAGCAGCGCAGCCTGCCGCCGCTCGCCAGCCGCGACGCGAACTACACCGTGCCCGCGAAGCTCCTTTCCACGCCCGGCAAATACAAACTCGCCATCCGCATGAGGAGCCGGGCCGAACCGATCTATTTCATGAAGTTCGTCGGCGCGACCCGCGAGATGGAACAGGCGATGAACGAGGGGACGCTCGACGTTCATCCCTACACCGTGGAGTTCGAGGTGAAATGAAATCCCCGGAAGAACCATCCAACATCCGACACCGAACATCGAACGCCCAAGGTGTCCGGCCCGCATCCCCCTTTGGATGTTGGATGTTGAATGTTCGATGTTCGGTGTTCCCCAGCCTTCTCATTGCGGGCTTGTCCTCCTTTGCCGCCGATCCCGCCGCACCTGCCGGCACGCGGATGGTTCCCCACAAGCCGGGTGTTTTTCGTCCCGATCCCGTCTATCCCGCCAACAGCTACGACGCCGACGAACAGCTCAAGATCTACGGCGACAAGCGGGCCGTCCCGACGATGCGCCCGTTGATCGAGCTGGGCCGTGAGCTGTATCGCGAAGGACCGTTCAAGCCCGGCCTGGAGATTCTTGGGAAGAAAAACCTCGTCTTCGCCAACCTGCTGGCCAGCGGCGATTGGCGGACGGCGGCTGCGTGGAACGACACCGGCGCGAACGATTTCGGCGTGGTCGCCACGCGGCTCAACCTCGATGTCGACCTCCGCATCACCGCCACGGAACGCATCCACGCCTTCTTCCGGCCGCTCGACAAGAACGGGCAGTTCACCCGTGTGGAGTTTGGCGGCGCCAACAACCGCGAAGACTTCAAGCTGGACGGCAATCCCGAGGCGCTCTTCTTCGAAGGCGACCTCGGGGCGATCGGCGCCGGGCTCACCGGACACGATTCCAAGTTCGACCTGCCGTTCACCTTCGGACTCATCCCGCTCATCTTCCAGAACGGCGTCTGGATGGAGGACGCCTTCGTCGGCGGGGCCTTCAGCATACCGGCGAGGAACTCGGCCCTGTTCGACTGGAGCAACTTCGACGTCACCTTCTTCGCCGGCTTCAACAAGCTGACCTCGCCCGCCTTCGTCGACGCCGGACGCCTGTCCGACGACCACGTGCAGATCTTCGGCGCAGCGGCGTTCGTCGAGGCGAACCAGGGTTACTGGGAGGCCGGCTACGCCTACTTGCGTGACGCCCGCGACGGCAGGGACGCCGGCTACCATAATGTCGCGCTCGGCTTCACCCGCCGCTACTTCGACCGCGTGTCGAACTCCCTCCGCGTCATCGGCAACGTCGGCCAAGCCCCGCAGCCCGGCGGTCGCACGGCCAATGGCGTGCTGCTCCTCGTGGAAAACTCCCTCGTCACCAGCCTGCCCTCCACGCTGGTGCCGTATGCGAACTTCTTCGCCGGCTTCGACCGGCCCCAGTCGGCCGCG
>JAYUUX010000070.1:0-3020 GCA_043754645.1 Verrucomicrobiales bacterium
GAGGAGTCCGCGTGGTGGTTCTACTCCTCGACGTGGATGCTGCTGTCCCATGATGAGGAACTGCTGCAACGCCAGGAGATCCAAAAAATAGCGGGGAAGCACAAGAAGCACGTCAGGAACATCCCGCTCTGGACGGATGATTTCGCGAGTTTGTTCCAGGTGCTGGAGTGAGATCCTGGAAAAAAAAGGGCCGGATTGCTCCGGCCCTTTGCAGTTTGATTCAGATTGGAAGGAAGCCTACGCGTTGTAGGTCGAGGAGCTGACGCGGCCGCCGGTGCCGGTCCAGTTCGTGTGGAAGAACTGGCCGCGCGGTTTGTCGAGGCGCTCGTAGGTGTGGGCGCCGAAGTAGTCGCGCTGGGCCTGGAGCAGGTTGGCCGGAAGGCGGGGGTTGCGGTAGCCGTCGAAGAACGACAGCGCGGTGCCGAAGGCGGGAACGGGAATGCCCTTCTTGACGGCGAGCGAGACCACATTGCGCCAGCCCTTCTGGGCCTTCTTGATCTCGCCGCGGAAGTAGTCGTCGAGAAGCAGGTTGGCCAGCTTGGGATTCTTGTCGAAGGCTTCCTTGATCTTGCCGAGGAAGCGGGAGCGGATGATGCAGCCACCGCGCCACATGAGGGCGATGTTGCCGTAGCTGAGGTTCCACTTGTTTTCGGCGGCGGCGGCCTTGAGGAGCATGTAGCCTTGGGCGTAGCTGACGATCTTGGAGGCGTAGAGGGCCTGCTTGATGTCCTCGATCAGGGCCTTCTTCTTTGTTGCATCCTTGGCCTGCGCCATGGCGGCGCGGGGGCCCTTGAGCTTGCGGGCGGCCTTGACGCGCTCCTCCTTCATGGAGCTGACGCAACGGGCGAAGACGGCTTCGGCTATGAGGGTGACGGGCTGGGCGAGGTTGGCGGAGTCGATGACGGTCCACTTGCCCGTGCCCTTCTGGCCGGCGGTGTCGAGGATCTTGTCGACGAGCGGGGTGCCGTCCTCGTCCTTCTTGGCCATGATGTTGGCGGTGATCTCGATGAGGAAGCTGTCGAGTTCGCCGGTGTTCCATTCCTTGAACACGGCCGCGATCTCGTCGGCGGGCATGCCGAGGCCGTCGCGCATCAGGCTGTAGGCTTCGCAGATGAGCTGCATGTCGCCGTATTCGATGCCGTTGTGGACCATCTTGACGTAGTGGCCGGAGCCGCCATTGCCAACCCAGTCGCAGCAGGGGACGTCGCCGTCCACCTTGGCAGAGATGCCCTGGAAGATGGGTTTGACCGCGTTCCACGCCGCGACGGAGCCGCCGGGCATGATGCTGGGGCCGAAGCGCGCGCCTTCTTCACCGCCGGACACGCCGGTGCCGATGTAGAGGAGGCCCTTGGCTTCGAGTTCCTTCACGCGCCGGTCGGAATCGCCGTAGAGGGAGTTGCCGCCGTCGATGATGATGTCGCCGGGTTCGAGGAAGGGGACGATCTGGGCGATGAAGTCGTCGACGGCGCTGCCGGCCTTGACCATGAGCATGACGCGGCGGGGACGCTTCAGCTTGGCGACCATTTCCTGGATGGAATGGGCGCCGACGATCTTGGTGCCCTTGGCCTCATTGGCCAAAAAGTCGTCAACCTTGGAGGTTGTCCGGTTGTAGGCCACGACGGTGAAGCCGTGGTCGTTCATGTTGAGGATCAGGTTCTGGCCCATGACGGCCAGACCAATGACAGCGATGTCAGCGTGGGGTTCCATGAGTTTGGTATCGGTAACTTAAAACGGGCTTGAGGACCATAGGGCGGTCGTCCAGCGGTGAAAGAAATATTCTGTCACCCAAGAGGGGTTCAACCGGCGATCTGGAGGCGGGTGTCGCCTTCGAGCATGCGGCGAAGGGGCTCCCAGAAGATGCCGTTCATCGTGTAGAAGGCGTTGAGGTAGACGGCGACGACCTCACGCGGATAGACGGCGAGGAGTTGGTCGACGGCTTTGGCCAGTTTGGCGGCGTCGATCGTTTCCGGAAGGTCGTCCACGGTGCCGTCCTTGTGCGAGATGCCCATGGCGTCGAGGAAGGTGATGAGCATCGGGGTGTGCTTCTTCACCAGCCAATAGCGCAGGAGGTTCTGCGCGGCGCCGTCGAGGCGGGGTTTGGCGAGGTAGGAAATGATGTCGGCGTCGCGTTCGGCGCGGGGTTTGCGCTCGAGGAACTGCGGCCGGAGTTTCCGGGCCTCCGCGACGGATCCGAGGATGGCGCGATACATTTCGCGGTCGGTGTCGAAGGTGAACTGGAGAATCTCCGCCGAGAGGGCGGGGGGCATGAAGCCGATGAGTTCGTGCGCGGTCAGCATAGTGTTTTCAACCCGGCGGCCGGGCCGGAAGCGGCGGAGGGATTAACAAAGGGCGGCGGGGTTGTCACCAGCTCACTTTGTGGCTGCCGGCGGCGGGGCGGGTTCCAGGGGCGCCGTGGTGACGACCGCAATGCGGTGTTTTCGGCAGAGTTCGCGGACGGCTTCCTCCTCCAGGACGAGGGTCTTCTGGGGCTCCAAGGCGAGCACTGCGACACCGTTTTCAATGCAGGTTTGGATAGTCTTGGATCCGATGCAAGGGATGTCGAAGCGCATGTCGTGGCCCTCTTTCGCCACTTTGACCGCGACGGCCCCGCCGTTCTTGCCAGCAAGTTTTCCACCCCGGGCGAGGCAGGCATCGGTGCCTTCAAACCCTTCGACGGCCAACACAGTGCCTTCCTTGACGACGACGAGTTGACCGATGTCCAGACGCGCTACCTCTTTGGCGATCCTCGCGCCGAAACAGACATCCGAGCGTTCTGCTTCCGTGAGGTCTCGGCCGATCTGAAGACCCGATTTGGGCATGAGCGGCACAAGCCACGGACTCGCTTCGATCAAATCTACCCCGTCTTTTCGTAATTCTTCGCCAATGGCGGCGAAGATCGTGTGGGCGTTCTTTTCCCTCAGCCGCAGGAGCATCCCCATCGCACGCAGGTCGGGCCGGAGATCGAACAGACTGTTTGGGGCGATCTGGCCGGCCATCACGCACCGGGCGATTCCTCGGTC
>JAYUUX010000071.1:0-11857 GCA_043754645.1 Verrucomicrobiales bacterium
GCCGGAAGGAAACGAGACCAACAATCTCGCGATCGCCTCCGAAACGATCACCGTCCCGCTGGCGTTGAGCCTTCAACTCGCCGAAACATCGATCACCGAGGGCGGCGTCTCCGGCGCGATCATTTCCCGCAACGGAGCGTCCACCGCCGCGCTGCTGGTGACCCTGAACAGCTTGGACACAACGGAGCTGACCGCACCTGCCGCCGTGACCATTCCGGCGGGGCAAACCGAAGCGGCCTTCAACCTCACTGCCGTCATCGACGGCATTCCCGACGGTCCCCAGCCCGTCAGCCTGCTGGCAAGCGGGTCATCATTCCTGACCGCCACCGGCACCGTGACCGTTCTCGATGCGGACATCCCGACCCTGAGCCTCATCGTCAGCAACGCGCTCGTCGTCGAAGGCCAGACGGGGTTTGCCAGCGTCACCCGACAGGGCAGCACGGCCTCGCCGCTGATCGTCGTCCTCGGCAGCTCGAGTCCCGGCCAACTGACTGTTCCGGCGAGCGTCACCATTCCGGCCGGGCAGAGTTCGGCCGCCTTCTCGACGTTCGCCGTGGACGACGCCTATGTGGAGTCGACCCGGGGCTACACGGTGACCGCCGGCGCGGCCGGTCTCGTCACCGCGTCGGGCACGGTCACCGTCGTGGACAACGACCAGCCCACGCTCCTGCTTAGCCTCGACCAACCCCAGATACGGGAGGGCGCAGGGCCCGACGCGGCCACCCTCACCATCTCCCGGATCGTCGGCGCCCCCATCCCGGTGGAAGTCCTGGTCACGGCCGGCATCCCGAACGAACTGCTGTTCGCGGGCTCCGTCACGTTTGCGCCGACCGAGTTGGTGAAACGCGTGCCGCTTTCACCGCGCGACGATCTCCTCATCGAGCCCAACAGGACCGTCGTCCTTCTGGTCCGCGCCTTGGAGACGCTCTCGCTCAGCCCGATCGCCCCCGGCGTCTCGACCAACATCGTCATCCTCGACGACGACGGACCGTTCCTCCGGCTCGCGTTCTCGCGCGACTGGGTTTGCGACGGCCAGGGGCCTTCATCGCCGTTGGCCTCGGTGACGGCCACACTGACCCGCTCGGTTCCCACGAACGTCATCACGACCGTCGCCCTCTCGTCCGACGTGACGGGTCTGCTGACCTTGCCGGCCAGCCTTGAGATTCCTGCCGGTGCCACCCAGGCCGTCTTCAACGTGGGCCTCGGCACCAACACGCCCGGAGGGACTGCCCAGTCCGTTGTCGTCACGGCGAGCGCGACGGGAGTTTCCAGCGCGGTCGCCGCGCTCCAGCGGCGAACGGATTGCCAACCGGACCTCGTCATCAGCAGCCTCGTCACGCCCACGAACGGCGTCACCGACGCCTACTTCTCCGTCAACTTCCGCGAGATCAACGTCGGGGCGGCCTTCGCGGTCACCAACCACGCGCCCGGCGTCACCAACATCTCCCAGAAGGTCTATCTCTCCACCGATCCCTATCCCGGCGGCGACACCTTCGTGGGCAGCGTGACCTTCAACGGCCAGGTCAACCCGTATGCCTTCCTCGACCGAAACGCCACGTTCCGCCTGCCGAGCGTGCCCGGGAACTACTGGGTCGTCGTCGAAGCCGACGGGAGCAACGACGTGGCGGAAGCCAGCGAGGGAAACAACTTCGTGGTCTCGCCCCTGCCGATCCAGGTCGACGCCGCCTACACGGCGACGGTCGCCGCCTCATTCGAATCGGCTCCGGCGGGAACGCCCGTCGGTTTGTCGGGAACGGTCCGCAAGTTCGGAACCCTCCTGCCCGCCCCGTTCGAACTGGTGAACCTGCACCTCGGCCTGCGCGGCACGACCCGCATCATCTCCGCCTTGTCCGATGCCGACGGCAACTTCTCCGCCACCTTCACGCCGCTTCCGGGCGAGGCCGGCACCTACACCGTCGGCGCGGCGCATCCGGGTGTCACCAACGGCGTGCCCGCCCAGGACACGTTCACCCTGGTCGGAATGCGCGCCAATCCCGCCGCGCTCGCCCTCGTCGTTCCGGCGCTGACCACCGTCACGCAGACGGTGTCGCTCTCGAACCTCGGCGACGTGGGCCTATCCGGGTTGAACCTCTCGGTCTTCGGATTGCCCCCGGAGTTTTCCGCCTCGGCGACGATCCCCGGAAGTCTGGCTCCCTTCGCTTCGACCGACCTGTCGTTGGTTCTCGGAGTCACGACCGACACAAATCTCACGCGGACGTTCACGGTGCGTGCGACCAGCGTGGAAGGCGCCGTGGCCGACGTCCTCGTCACGCTGACCGCCCAGTCGCTCCGGCCCCGGCTCGTCGCCGTTCCCGGCAGCCTCAGCGCGGGCGTGGTGCCCGGCTCGCAGCGCTTCATCGAGTTCACCGTGGTCAACCAGGGCGGTGCCGCCAGCGGGCCCCTGACCGTGCAGCCGCCGGTCTTCCCGTTCCTGCGCGTGCTGTCGCCGCCCGCCTTGCCCGCACTTGCGCCGGGTGCTTCCAACATCGTCTCGTTGCAGCTGGCCCCCTCGGCCGACCAGACGCTCGGCCTCTACGCCGGCGACCTGCTGGTGACCGACGGTGCCGCCAGCGTGGCCGTGCCCACGCAGTTCCGCATCGTTTCAACCAACACCGGTTCGCTGCTCGTCGAGGTGACCGACCAGTTCACCTACTACGCCGAAGGGGCGCCCCATGTGACCAACGCGGTCGTTGAACTGAAGGACCCCTACACAGGAACCGTGCTGCTGACGCGGACGAACGACGCGTTCGGCTTCGCCGTGTTCACCAACCTGACCGAGGGCTACTATTCGGTCGGCGTGACCGCTGCCGAACACGAGCCGTTCGCCACCACCCTCTTCGTCTCGGCGGCGACCACGGCCTACCAGGAGGCGTTGATGAACCGGGAGACGGTGCAGTTCTTCTGGAACGTCACCCCGACCGAACTTGGCGACCGCACGAAGCTCACGATCGAAGCGGTGTTCGAAACCGTCGTGCCCGTCCCCGTCCTCACCGTGTCGCCCTCGGTCATCGACCTCGCGAACTACCCCAACGGCGGCAGCATCAACCTCACGATCACCAACCACGGCCTGCTCGCCGCGCAGGCAGTGCAGCTCGCCTTCAGCCAGTTCGACTGCTGGAGGATCACCCCGCTCATCTCCGACGTGGGCACGCTCGCGGCCCGCAGTTCCATCACCATTCCGGTGGCGATCTGCCGTGACCTGACCTGTTCCGGCAACTTCGCCAACTGTCCCGTCGGGGGCGGCGTCGGATCGCAGATCAGCCTGTCCTCGAAACGTAAGAGCATCGACCGCGTGCTCGCCGATGTCCGCGGACAGAGCAGCGCCGGGGGCGGCGGATGCGGGGGCGGCGGGTTGACCTACCTGGTGCCCTGTGGAAACGGCAGCGTCGGAGGAAGCGCGCCGATCGGCGTGGCCAATGCCGGCGGAGGCGGTTGCGGCGGCGGACCCGGAGGAGGTGCCACGGGCGGCGGCGGCGGCAGCGGCAGCATCATTGTCAGCGGAGGCGGCGCGGGTAACTGCAATCCCTGCGCCGCCGAACTGGCCGCCACCGCGGCCGGGTGTGTCCTGAACTGGGTCCTGCCTCTTCCGGACATCCTGTCCTGCCTTCAGGACAGCTACGAGTGCTACCAGGAACCCAGCGTCCTCGGCTGCGCGGGAGCGTTGGTGAGTTGCTTGGAGGCGGCGGGCAAGGAAGTGCCGCTCCTTGGCGACATCCTCGATGCCTTGAGCTGCGCCGACGACCTGTTGTCGGCCTGCGGTGGCCCCGGACTGGGCGGTGGCCTCGGTGGCGGCGGTGGTGCGACGCCTTCGTCGCTTCGTCAGTTGAGTTCCCGGCGAAAACTCCACGATGCCACCGTCCAACCCTTCCCGGGAATGGCGGAAGTGGAGTTGGGCGGCGGCCATGTCCTCGCAGTCCTTGGCGTCTACTCCAACTTCTTCGGCGGCCAGCAGTGGCTCGTCGCCGCGTCGGGCACGCGCTTCGGCGACTGGATGACGCTCCTCAAGTCGGGCATCGACTCGGCGGGCGAATCCGGAACCCGCATTTCGGCCAATGAACGGAACTCCCTGACGTCCTCTCCGCTGACCAACGACATCTCCGCCGCCGACATCAACCGCTTCCTCGACCGGTGGAACCGGACGATCGACTACCAGGGCCTCGGCATCCTCTATTCGACCAACGTCCCCCCGAACCAGAGCACCGACTTCATCGCGGTCGATCTCCAACGCCGTCATCTGGCCCTGGCCCGGCAGGCCACCCTGGAGGCCCAGACCAACGGCCACGCGAACGTCTTCGAAGAACTCCGTGACTCCATGCTCAGGCTGCGCGCATTCGTGCTGCAACCCAGCGGCGGCATATGCGCCCAGGTCCGGCTCCGGATCGACCAGGAAGCCGTCATCGCGCGCGACGCTTTCCGCGCCTCGCTGGAGATCGTCAACGACTCCTCCTCGCCCATGAGCAACATCACCGTGAACCTCATGGTCACCGACAGCGCCGGCCGCATCGTCAATCCGCTCTTCGCCATCCCATCGCCCGCACTCGCCGGGATCGGCTCGGTCACGGGAACGGGCCTCGTCGGGGCGGGAGGCCGCGGCACCGCGGCGTGGACGATCGTTCCCACGACGGAGTCGGCGCCGACGGACGAGATCGTCTACTACGTGAGCGGAAGCATCCGCTACACCCAGAACGGCGCGGCCACGGTCGTGCCGCTCGCCGCCCAATCGATCACGGTCCATCCGCTGGCCCAGCTCCATGTATCCTATTTCCACCAGCGCGACGTGCTGGGCGATGATCCATTCACCGATGTGGTCGAACCGAGCGTGCCCTACTCGCTCGCGACCATGATCCGCAACACCGGCGCCGGCACCGCCCGCAATGTCCGCATCACGTCGGCCCAGCCGAAGATCATCGAGAACGAGAAGGGCCTCTTCATCGACTTCCAGATCATCGCCACCGAGGTCGCCGGACAGAACGTCCTGCCGTCGCTCACCGCAAACTTCGGAGACATCGGACCGGGCAGCATCAAGATCGGGAGATGGCTCCTCAAATCGACGCTGCAGGGATTGTTCGTCGACTACAGCGCAAGTTTCGAACATCTAGACGACCTGGGCGATCCGCGCGCGTCGATCATCCAGAGCGTCGACATCCGGGAACTCATCCGGATCGTGTCCGCGCCCGGCGTCTTCCAGGACAACCTGCCGGACATGTTGGCCAACGACTTCCAGGACATCGAAGACCTCCCGGACACCCTCTACCTCAGCGACGGTTCCGTTCACCATGTGAGCATCGTGACGACCGGCGCCATAACCGGCGCCCTTTCGACGGGGAATCTCCAGGTGACCCTGAACGCGGGCTTGCCCGGCGGATGGTCGTATCTGCGCGTGCCCGACCCCGGCAGTGGTCTCTACCGGCTCAAGCAGGTCATCCGCTCCGACAACGTCGCCCTCAGCGTCGGCACCAACGCGTGGACGACCGACCGGACCTTCGTCGGCGGCGGCAAGAAACCCGTCCTCGAAAAAAACCTCCACCTGGTGGATTTCAACGGGCCCGGCAGCTACACGCTGGTCTACGAAACCCTGCCATCGCCCGATCTGACCCCGCCGGTCAGCGCCGTGGCCGCCCTGCCCGCCGGAAGTTTCCCGCAGATTCCCCTGATCTGGACAGGAACCGATGGCGGCAGCGGCATCGCCTCCTTCGACATCCATGTCTCGGACAACGGCGGACCCTCCACGCTCTGGCTGGACAACACCCCGCTGTTCGGCGCGGTCTACCCCGGAACATTCGGCCACACCTACACGTTCTACTCGGTCGCGCAGGACCAGGCCGGCAACACCGAAACCGCGCCGGTGTCTCCCGACGCCATGACCGTGGTGAACCGCGTCAACTCCGCGCCCGTCCTCACGGTGAGCACCAACGTGGTCGTCCCGGAGGGAACCACCGTCCTGCTGGGCAACGGCGCGACGGACGCCGACAGCGATGTGCAGACCGTGACCTTCAGCCTCACGGCGGGCGCACCGCCGAACGCGTCGATCAATCCCGCCAGCGGCCTCGTCACCTGGCCCACCGGCGAGGGCACCGGTCCCAGCACGAACGTGATCGGGATCGTCGCGACGGACAGCGGTTCGCCCGCGCTCAGCGCCACCGGACTCGTCACCGTCGTGGTAAACGAGGTCAACCAGGCGCCGTTCATCACGTCCGCCGGCCCGTTCACGATCCGCGAAGGCGTCCAGTTCAACCACACCTTCACCGCGGTGGACTCGGACCTCCCTACGAACAGCGTCCGCTGGTCGTTGGGCGCGGGCGCTCCCCCGGGAACCGCCATCGGCACGAACACGGGGCTGTTTTCATGGACTCCGACGCCGTTGCAGGGACCGAGCACCAACTCGATCCAGATCATCGCCACCGACTCCGGACAGCCCGCGCTGGCCACGAGCCGGTTCGTCACCGTCGTCGTCCGGGATTCGCAGGGCGACTTCATCCTGTCCGTTGGAGCCACCAACCTTTTCGTCGGACAGTCCAACTCGGTTGCGGTCCAGTTCAACGCCGGGGTGGATCTCGCCACGGTCAGCTTCTCGCTCACGACCGACGACTTGCGGCTCACGGACTGGCTGCTGCGAAACGTGTCGCCCCAGGTCGGTTCGTCGTCGTTGGTTCCGTCGGGCACCAACCGCGTCTCCGTTTCGTTCGCGGCGCTGCCCGGCCAGACTTTGCCGATCGGAATTCCTCTTGCCTCGTTCGACTTCCGTTCACTCTCGAACGCACCGTCCGGATTCGTCCGGCTCCAGCCTCTCGGCATGCAGGCCCAGCTCACCGGAGGAACCCTGCTGACCAACGGCATCGCCTACTCCGGCCGGGTCGTGGTGATCGGCGAGCAACCGCTCCTTGACGCGCTCAACTTCTCGGTCCGCGAACTCATCCTCTGGGGAAATCCCGGGCGCACCTACCGGATCGACTTCATACCCGAAATCGGAGCCGCATGGCAGCCTTGGCGGACGAACAGTCCGGTCGGACCAAGGACTCCCCTGCCCGCCCACGAAAACCTGAGCCCGGTCTTTTACCGGGCCGTCCTCCTCCCGGCCGCGCCCTGAACAGAATGAAAAGCCGCCGTCTCACGACGGCGGCCTTCTGAAACCCGGGACCGATCGGAGCGCCTTACTTCAGCGGCTTCACTTCGATCTTGCGGTAGTGGACCTCGCTCTTCGGGTCATGGCCCTGGATGGCGAAGGTTCCGTTGCTGAGGGTCCGGCCGGGGAAATCCTTGCCGCGTTTCACGTTCGCCTCCTCGGTGTAGTCCGAAACGACCTTGCCATCGACCTTCGTGACGATGCGTTTGCCTTCGACCTTGATCTCCATCGTGAACCACTCGTTGTCCTTCGCCGGAGCGGTGAAGTTGTCCTTGATGCCGTAGACGCCGGCCGTCTTCTTCGGATCGGTGTGGGTGTTGTTCACCTGGATCTCATAGCCCTTGGACGGCCATCCATTCGGCTGGAAGGCGGTGTGCAGGTAGACGCCGGAATTCGCGCCGGGCTTGGTCATGATTTCCAGACGGAGTTCGAAGTTGGTGAACTTCGCGTCGTTCACCGGTCCCGTGTAGAACATGTGCGAGCGGTCGCCCTTCACGATGAGCAGGCCGTCCTTCACGGAGAAGGTCGAGGGGTTCTCGTTGACCTTCCAGCCGTCGAGGTTCTTGCCGTTGAAGAGCGGCTGCCAACCTTCGGCGGCGGAAGCACTGAGAGCGAGCAATGCGGACGCCGCAACGCCCGCAAAGAGGGAGCAAGTGGGGATTTTCATTAGGACGCGATGAAGCCGACTGAACGTGTCATTGTCAACCGGCCGGACGACTTCGGACTGGCGGCCGGCGCGTGTTGGGCGGAACGTTTCCGCATGAACTTCCGATACGGCCAAGCGCTCGCCCTCGTGATCGCGGCCCTCGCCATCAGGGCCGAGGCGGCGACGATCCGCACCATCGCCGGAACCGGCGCGAAAGGATTCTCCGGCGACGGCGGACCGGCCACGTCCGCCCGGCTCGACAATCCGTTCGGCGTCGTGCGCGGACCGGACGGCGCGATCTGGTTCTGCGAATACGGCAGCCACACCGTGCGCCGCATCGCCAAGGACGGCGCTCTCAGCACCGTCGTCGGCAACGGCCAGATGGGCTACTCGGGCGATGGCGGACCCGCGACGGCGGCGACGTTGAACCAGCCCCACGAGATCCGCTTCGATCGCGACGGAAACCTCTTCATCGTCGACATGAAGAACCACGCCGTCCGTCGTTGGGACGCGAAGACGAAGGTTCTCACCACCTTCGCCGGCAACGGCCAGCCCGGTTACTCCGGCGATGGGGGGGCGGCAACGAAGGCGCAGTTCAAGCAGCCGCACAGCATCCAGTTCGCGCCCAATGGCAACCTCTACGTCTGCGACATCGGCAACCACGTCGTCCGCCGGATCGATATGAAGACCGGCAACATCGAGACCTTCGCCGGCGCCGGCAAAGCGGGACCGACTCCCGACGGGTCGCCGATCAAAGGCACGCCGTTGAACGGTCCGCGTTCGCTCGACTTTGACCGCGACGGAAACCTCTGGGTCGCGACGCGCGAAGGAAACCAGGTCTTCAGATTCGACCTCAAAGCGGGGCGCATCCAGCACGTGGCCGGAACCGGCAAGAAGGGATTCACCGGCAACGGTGCTCCGGCGAAGGAAGCCACGCTCTCCGGCCCCAAAGGCATCGCCGTCGCTCCGAACGGCGACGTTTACCTCGTCGACACCGAGAGCCACTCCATCCGTCGGATCAAAGCCGCCACAGGGAACATGGAGGTCGTGGTCGGAACCGGAGTCCTCGGGGATGGACCGGACGGCGATCCGCTGACCTGCAAACTCGCCCGACCTCACGGCGTCTTCGTGGAAGCCGACGGGACCGTCCTCATCGGCGACAGCGAAACGCACCGCGTGCGGGTGCTGAAGCCGTGAGTAAGAACAGTTTGATTCGCGGCGGACACGATGCCGGAACCATGAAGTTGGAAACTGGGCGCGAAGCGGCGGTGCCCCGGTAGTGCAGGCATCTTGCATGCCCCGTGGTGACCGGGATATCCGAACCGGCGGACGTCCTGATTTGCCCGCATCATCCGGTTCCATGCCGGAAGCGTCTTGGGCAGGCTAGAAGCCCGCCCTACCTTCAACTGCCTGGTTCCGGCAAAGCGTCGACGTCCCCTGCCCTTCCCATCCGCTCCCATCAGTCCGGCATCGCCATGGCGCCATGCCCGTCGATAGGTTCCGGACATGCCCGCCGACGTGACCCATTTGCTGAACGCGATTGAACACGGCGATCCCGCTGCCGCGGACCACCTGCTTCCCCTGATCTACGACGAGCTGCGCAAGCTCGCCGCGTCCAAGATGGCGAAGGAACAGCCGGGCCAGACCCTCCAGGCGACGGCGTTGGTCCATGAGGCGTGGATCCGGCTTGCGGGGGGACAACAACAACGCTGGGACAGCCGGCGGCATTTCTTCGCGGCGGCGGCCGAGGCCATGCGCCGGATCCTTGTCGAAAAGGCCCGCCGTCGTCAGCGCGCCCGGCACGGCGGCGGATTGGACCGGGTGGATGTGGACGAGGTCGAGATCTCGGCCGGAGTGCGCCAGGACCAGTTGATCGAACTGGACGACGCCCTTGCGAAACTTGAGGCGCAGGATCCGCAGAAGGCCGAGGTGGTGAAACTCCGTTACTTCGTCGGCATGTCGAACGAACAGACGGCCGAGACGCTCGGCCTGTCCTTGGCCACCGTCGAACGCTACTGGTCCTTCGCCAAGGCGTGGCTCTTCAAGGAAATCCAGCAGTCGAAGTGACGAGGCAATTGTCCGGAAAAGAAAGTGCGATAGCCGTGAGGGGTTTGCCCCGGGAACGGCGCATAGGTGAGTAGAAGCACGACCCGACCGACCTATGAAAGAAGCCAACAAGACGATCGAGAGCCTGTTCAACGCCGCCAAGGCCCTCCCCGCCGGCCAGCCCCGCACCGCCTATCTCGACCAGGCCTGCGCCGGCGACGATGCGTTGCGCCGCGAGGTCGAGCTGATGCTGGGCGCGGCAACCGCCGCCGATGGATTCTTCAATGAGAAACCTGTCGGTCTGACCGACAGGGACAAGACCTTGGTCGACAGCCCGGGCAACACGATCCGGCAGATCACGGAAGGACCCGGCACGCAGATCGGGAACTACCGGATCCTCGAGAAGATCGGCGAAGGCGGTTTCGGCTTCGTCTACCTCGCGGACCAGCGCGAACCGGTCAAACGCCGCGTCGCGCTCAAGATCATCAAGCTCGGAATGGACACGGAGCAGGTGGTCGCGCGGTTCGAGGCCGAACGCCAGGCGCTGGCGATGATGGAGCACCCGAACATCGCGAAGGTGCTCGACGCCGGCACGACCGAGACCGGCCGGCCGTTCTTCGTGATGGAGCTCGTGCGCGGCATCCCCATCACCAAGCACTGCAACGAGGGCAACCTCTCCACCGTCGAGCGGCTCGAGCTCTTCATCACCACCTGCCACGCGATCCAGCACGCGCACCAGAAGGGCATCATCCACCGAGACATCAAGCCGTCGAACGTGCTCGTAACGATGCACGACGACAAACCGGTGGTGAAGGTTATCGACTTCGGCATCGCCAAGGCCACGCAGCAGGATCTGACGGACGCGCCCGCTTTCACCCAGTTCCAGCAGTTCATCGGCACACCGGCCTACATGAGCCCGGAACAGGCCGGCATGAGCGGGCTGGACATCGACACCCGGTCGGACGTCTACAGCCTCGGCGTGCTGCTCTACGAACTCCTGACCGGTGGAACGCCCATCGACGTGCGGGAGCTCACGACGGGCGGCTACGAGGAGATGCGCCGTCGCATCAAGGAAGTGGAGGCGCCGAAACCCTCGACCCGCATCAGTTCGCTCAACGACGCCGATCTCACGACGATGGCCCGGCAACGCCGGAGCGATCCGGACCGGCTGAAGCGCCAACTCCGCGGCGACCTCGACCGCGTGATCCTCAAGTCCCTGGAGAAGGACCGCACACGGCGCTACGACACGGCCACGGCTTTTGCGGACGACATCCGGCGGTATCTGAACAACGAACCCGTCACAGCGGTGCCGCCGACGATGATCTACCTGTTCACCAAATACGCGAGGCGCAACCGCACGACCCTCGCCGTCGCGGCCACCATCGCCGTCATCCTGGCCGTCAGCGCCACGTTCAGCGCCGCGCAGGCCATCCGCGCCGGCCGGGCCGCACAAGAGGCCCAGGAAGCGGAGAAGCTGAAAACCATCGCCCTCGGTTCTGCCGTCCAGGAACGCGATCGCGCCACGGAACTGGCCACAAAGCTGGACGCTGCCAACACCGAGTCCAAGACCGCGGCCACCCGCGCACAGTTCACCACCGGCAATCATTTCATCGAAGCCAACCAGCTCCCGAAAGGCATCGCCCATCTTGCCCGGTCGCTTCGCACCGATCCGACCTACTGGCCGGCGGCCACCAAGCTGATCAGCACGCTGACCGATCGGGGATTCGCCCTCGACGACCTGCCGTTGATCACCCACGACCTGCCGATCTACGACCACGTGGTCGACCTCACGGCCGGTCTGCTCGCGACGCGGGGACGGGACTACGACCTGCGCATCTGGAACGCATGGAAAGCCGAGAAGCTGATGGACATCCCCGCGATCGGTAACCGCAAGATGCCCCGCCTCAGCCCCGATGGCCGGCGGGTCATGTTCGTGGATACGAACGGCGCGGCCCTCGTCTACGAACCGTTTACCAATCCGCAGAAGCCCCTGACCACGCTCAAGTCCGGGGCCGCATTCGTGGACGCCGTCTTCAGTCCGG
>JAYUUX010000072.1:0-12797 GCA_043754645.1 Verrucomicrobiales bacterium
CACGGGACGTTGTGGGCGGGCGGAACCGGGAACTGGGACCTGCGCGACGGCAGCGGTCGCGGTCCCGAGGAATCCGACCAACGCGACCATCCACAAACGAAGCGAAAGGGTTGGTTTCATGGGCGAAATCAGGAGAAGGCGGACGACCTAGTTCGACCGCGGAGCGAAGCGGACGCACACCGGCGAGCCGATCTCCAACTTGGCGCCGGTCGCTTCAAGCGCTCCGGTCGACTGGTCGACCTTGAAGACGAACACCGAATCCGAGCCCTGGTTGCAGGCGAGGAGATGATTGCCCTTGGGATCCAACGCGAAGTTGCGCGGTGTCCTGCCGCCGGTTTTCACGTGGCCGCCCGGCGTCAAAGACTGCTTGGCGGCGTCGAACCGGAAGATCGCGATGCTGTCGTGGCCGCGGTTCGAGCCGTAGACGAACTTGCCGGAAGGATGCACCACGACTTCCGCCGTGCTGCCGCCCTTTACGTCGACAGGCAACGTGCTGACGGTCTGGACCTCGGTCAGGACGCCGGCCGTCGCGTCATAGCGGAACAGCGTGAGGGTCGAAAGAAGCTCGTTGATGACGAAGGCGTGTCTGCCGTCGGGATGGAACGCGAAGTGGCGCGGACCGCTGCCGGGTTTCACGGAAACGAACGCGGGTTGATTCGGGGCCAGGGTGCCATTGGCCGCATCGACCTTGTAGACGTTGACCTTGTCGATTCCGAGATCGGCCGCGACGGCAAACCGGCCATCCTTCGACGCGTTGATCGAATGGGCGTGCGGCTCCTTTTGGCGGCCGGGGTTCACGCTGCTGCCCGAGTGCTGGATGAAGCTTTTGGCCTCCGACAGCATGCCGTTGGGCGCCACGGAATACGAAGCGACGCTCCCGCCGCCGTAGTTGGCCACCAGGGCGACCTTGCCGCCCGGGTCGAGCGAGACGTGGCACGGGCCGCCGCCGAGGGTCGACTGGCTGTTGATCGGCTTGAGTTCCCCGCTCGCCGGATTGATCGAAAAGCCGCGGATGACACCGCCCTTCTTTCCCTCGAAGTCGCCGACCTCGCCCACGGCGTAGAGGAACTTCCCCGACGGGTGGACGGCCAGAAAGGTTGGGTTCGGCAGTTCCGCGACCAGCTTGGGCGAGCCCACCGTGCCGGTGCCGGCGTCATACTCGGCCGCATAGATGCCCTTGCTCTTGGCGCCGGTGTAGGTGCCGAAATAGGCCCAGTAGGAGGAACCGCCCTCGGCGGCGTTCAACATCGGCGCACTTCCAAGCGCGAGGCAGGCGGAGGTGGACACAATCCAACGGCGGCGGGTCATCGGGGAGATCATGCGCGGAGCGTGGCGGCTTCCCGTCTCGCGGACAAGCCCGATGGCGCCGGACCAACCGGCGGCGCACTGGAACGCGATGCCACCCTGCGTCCCAAACAAAAAAGCCCGGCGTAACGCCGGGCTTTCGTGATGATAGGTCGAATCTGATCCAGGACCGATCAGGCCGCAGTCGCGGCGGACCGGCGACGGCGGAAAACGGCGAGTCCGGCCAAACCAGCCAGCACGGCGCTGCTGGCCATGGTGGACACTTCCGGAACAGCACCGATGGGATCAGGCGTGATGACCGTGCCCGCTCCACCGCCCAGAATCAGATTCCTAGCGGTTTGGCCCTGGAGGGCCGTGCCGAGCACGGTGAGACTTCCAAGGTTGCCGCTGAAATATCCGTGCCACGGATCCGCCCCCGCGAGGTCGGCGTTGGTGAGGAGAGGGAATGCGGTCGCGCCGGGACCAGTGAGAGTAATGTCAGTGCTGATACCTCCACCGCCCACATCCGTGAAGGTAATTCCGGTGACCAAAGTTGAAAGCCATCCGTAGGCTCCCGCGCCCGATTCACCCATCGCGAACAATCCGCCGCCTACGGCAGGGGTGCCGGCGCCACCGACAAAATTGGCGATGGCTGCCGCACCGCCATTCACAGCGGCAAGTTCATTCGCATCCAAATCGCCGCCGGCTAGTCCAGCTGTCGGAAGATAAAGAATCCCCGTATTGGCCAGATTCAGCGTTCCCACAGTGCCCCCGCCCAAATAGGTGTTGATATCTGCGACTCCATCGATGTGGGCAATCGACCACGACGCGCCCACCAGGGATGACTGAGTGAAGGCGGAATCGATGGCGAGTCGCGCAGTGTTGCCCAGGGCGGTCCCCAAAGTTACGACAGTCTTCTGCCCGTTGCCGACCTGCGGCCCGAGATTCTCGAGAACCCGCTGCATGTATTCCCAACCGGCAAGATTGACCGAGCCATTAAAGGAGCCGTGGTCATTGGCGTCGGTTCCGTCGATGACGACCGGACCCGCGTAACTGGATATGGCTCCGACGAGAGTCAGAGCTGTCACTAGCGTTTTTGTATTCATTGTGGGTTTGTGCCTTGGTTTGTGTGTGTCCTGATTTCAGGCTAGGCATGCCTTATCCCGGGACAAAACTTGTTACAGCAGAGCCATCTCAAAATGTCAATGCTTTCTTCTTATCCAAGGCATCAACGCAAACAATTTCTCCCGCGGGCGAAAAGCCGGAGGTTCCCGGTCTGGAGTCGCGGACTGCGATCTCGCGCCGTTTCCACCATGATCCCGGGCCTCGCCGGCGACATCAAACCGGGTTTCAGGTTGGACATTCCCGCCCCGAGACGGTTAATCACCTTCTGTTCCCGGAAAGGCCACTCATCGCAGGCGAATACCCTGCGCGGTCGTGCGTCGAACCGGGCGAATCCAGCACACTCGATCGAACATGAACACACCCTCCAACGAATCTCCCCTCAATCGCCGGGGCTTCCTGAAGACATCGGGCGCCCTCGCCGCCGGAGCGGTCGCGGGCGGCCTTTCCGTTGAACGCTTCGCCCACGCCCAAGGCTCCGATATCCTCCGTGTCGCCCTTGTCGGCTGCGGCGGCCGCGGAACCGGCGCCGCAAGCCAGGCCCTCAGCAACACCTCGGCCAAGGCCCGGCTCGTGTCTGTCGCCGACGTGTTCCCTGACAAGATGGAAGGGACCGTGAACCAGCTGAAGAAAATGCACGCCGACAAGGTCGAGGTCCCCGACAACCGCAAGTTCGTCGGATTCGAAGCCTACAAACAGGCCATCTCCACCTGCGACGTCGTCATCCTCGCCACACCGCCCGGCTTCCGCCCGATGCAGTTCGAGGAAGCCGTGCGCCAGGGCAAACACGTCTTCACCGAGAAGCCCGTCGCCGTGGACGGCCCCGGCGTCCGCAAGTTCCTCGCCGCCGCCGAAGTGGCCAAGCAGAAGAACCTCAAGGTCGGTGTCGGTCTCCAGCGCCATCACCATGCCGGACACGTCGAGGCGATGAAGCGCATCCACGACGGCCAGATCGGCGACGTCGTCGCCACCCGCGCCTACTGGAACGGCAACACCCCCTGGGTCAGGACCCGCGCCGACCTCGAGAAGACCGCCGGCCGCAAGCTGACCGAAATGGAATACCAGATGCGCAACTGGTATTACTTCGTGTGGCTCTGCGGAGACCACATCGTCGAGCAGCACATCCACAACCTCGACATGATCAACTGGGTGAAGAACGGCTACCCCGTCAAAGCCCGGGGCAATGGCGGATGCGAAACCCGCAAGGGCCCCGACTACGGCGAGATCTTCGACCACCATGTCGTCGAATTCACCTACGCCGACGGCTCCGTCTGCTTCAGCCAGTGCCGCCACCAGCTCGGCTGCTGGAACGACGTCAGCCACCACGCCATCGGCACCAAGGGCAAAGCCGACCTCGAGCGCAACGTCATCACCGGCGACAACGCCTGGCGTTTCCAGGGCCGCGCCAAGGACCCCTACCAGCAGGAACACGACGACCTTTTTGCGGCGATCAAGAACAACACCCCGTTCAACGAAGGCGAGAACGGCGCCAAGAGCTCGCTCACCGCGATCCTCGGCCGCATGTCCACCTACACCGGCAAGGAAATCTCCTGGGAAGACGCCCTCAACTCCCAGCTGGACACCATGCCGAAGGACCTCGCGTGGGACGCCGAACCGCTCGTGAAGCCGCTCGATTCCGGGCTCTACCAACTGTCTGTCCCCGGCAAGACGCAGTTCGTCTAGTCGATCCGCTACAAACAAAAGGCCCGCGTCCAACGACGCGGGCCTTTTCGTTTTCCACCGCCCTCTCCCTAGAAGCGGGTCACGGTTTCCGCGGCCCGGTAGCGGACGAAACCCCGAGATCTCCGGTCACCCTGAGCAGCTGATACTGCGCTTTGTTGTGCCGGCTGATGGCATTCAGCTGATCCAGGCGAAGCCGGGTGAACTCCTGTTCGGCAAGGATCGTTTCGGCGACGACACCGATGCCAAACTCGCGGCGGCTCCGGGCCAACCGAAACGCCTCGTCCGCGGCGGCCATAGCCGACGTGAGTCGTGCGAGCTTCTCACCCGCGGCAACGGCCGATGCGAGCGCGTCGGCCACCTGTCGCGCGATGTCTTCCTGGACCTTGGACGACACCAACTCGGCTGAGCGAAGCCGGGATTCCGCCAAACGCGTCCGGCTCCGGTCGAAGATCCCACCGGGCCCAATTCTCCACGACAGCGTGACCTGGTAGTCCTGGGATTCCGCCGCGCTCGTATGGGACACTTGGTTGCCCCCTTCCAACCCGCCGACAAACACCTGCGCTCCGAGCGACGGATAGAGCGGACCGTAGCGGGCGCCTTTCCGGGTTTCGGCAGCTGCTTCGACATTTGCCTGCGATTCGAAGATCTCAGGGCGCCGACTGAGCGCCTTCTGGATAAGTCCACCGAGCGGCGAGTTGGTCTGCACCATCACGACCGGCGTGAGTTCCGACTCTTGGGCTAGCAACTGGATCCGTGGATTGATCCGCAAAATCTGTCCCAATCGGGTCGAAGCGAGCGATTGCTTTTCGACGGCGGCGGCGAAGTCGGCCCGTTGCCGTTCCATCTGCGATCTGACCCGCAGGACGTCGCCTCGAAAGGCGAGCCCGGCTTCACCGGCCTTCCCGAGTTGGCGGTAATACTCCTCGGACAACGAGACGTTCTCCCGCGCCAACGCCACCCCGGCCTGCGCCTCGGCGCATTCGAAGTAGGCGGCGACAGCCGATGAGAGCGTCTCCTGCAGCCGTGCTTCTGCGCCATGGACGGCCGCGCTGGACAACCGGCTCGCGGCCAGCTTGCGGTAGATGGATTCGCCGATGTCCAACTGGAGCATCAACGACGGTCCGAAACTCGTGCTGTCGCGATACACATCGATCATCCGTCCTTCGACGTTCTGGATGCGGTTGTCGTGGGCGCGGTAGGAAATCCCCGGTGAAAGCCAGGGAAAGAACTGCCAGGTCGCGGCCTCATCGGCGGCCTTCGCTTCGGCCATCTTTTCGAGGGCAAGTCTGACGTCAATGTTGTCGGCCCCGGCGAGACGCAGCGCGGTGGCAAGATCGACACGGATAGGTTTGTCGACCGCTTCGGCAGCGACCGCCGCGAATCCGATGCAGAGCAATGCTCCGAGGCACAGGAGCAATCCTCCTTTGGTTTTGGACAACATTCTCACTTCGCCTCCACCAGTTTGATGGGCGCTCCGTCCCCCAGGAATCCTTTTTGAGCGATGGCCATCGATGCCCCTTCGGCGATGCCTTTCAGGATCTCGATCCTCGCCCCGTCGTTGAAGCCGATGGTAACGGGTATCTTCTTCACTTTGTCGCCCTCCACGACGAACACGGAGGACGCGGCCTTCTCCGTCAACACGGCCGCGCTTGGGACGCTCCACACGCCTGCATGGGTTTCAACTCCAACCCGGACCGTCGCATACATCCCGGGACGCAGGATCATGTCGGAATTCGGAAAATCGGCCTCGCACTGGAGCGACCGCGTGGACTCGTCCAGGACGTATCCATGGCGACTGATGACGCCACTGAACATCTTGCCCGGAAGACCGTCGACGCTGACGCGGACCGGTTGCCCGACCTTCACCAATGACGCCTCGCTCTCCGGCACGGCCACTTGGACACGCACGGTGGAGAAATCCATCAGCGTCAGCACGGCGGCATTGCCCGCGGAACTGCCGGCCGTCGCCGCGGGAATGAACGCGCCCGCATCGACGAACCGCGCGGTCACCACACCGCCGAACGGCGCCGGAAGCCGGCTGTAGCCGAGGAGCATCTTGGTCCGTTGCAACCCCGCCTCCGCAGCGACGACGCCGGCTTCTGCGGTCGTGAGCCGGCCTTTGGACGAATCGAGCGTCTGGGCTGGCACGAGGTCCGGGGAGGACGCGGCCGCCTTGGCCAAACGGTCGGTCTCGAGCTTCGCCGTGGCCGCTTCGGCTTTGGCCCGCGCGAGATCGGCGGCATAGCGCGACAGATCGGCTTCAAGTTCGGGCGCCTCGATCTCCGCGAGCGCCTGCCCGGCGATAACCTTGTCGCCGCGATCAACGGAGATGGATTTCAAATAGCCGGGAATCTTGGAGTAAAGCGTGGCCTGTTGATTGGGCCGAATGTTGCCGGGAAGCGTGACGAACCGGGAGACGTCGGCACGTGCCGCCTGGACCACGCGAACTTCGATCGGGTCAGCCGCTAAGGCTTTGCCGGCGGTTCCTCCGAGCAAGGACAACGCCGAGGCCAAAAGGCTGACTCGATGAGACAATCGATTCTTCATGAAATGGGTTTTCGTCACGTTGCCTTGGATGTGTCCGGATCGTCGGGATCGAGCGACGGCGAATGACCCGCCTTGGGAGCGAGTGCGACATACATCGCCGGCAGGACAAACAATGTCACGATCGTCGCCGCCAGCAAACCGCCGACGACGGCCCGGCCGAGCGGCGCTGTTTGATCACCGCCGTCCCCGAGCCCCAGGGCCAGCGGCAGCATGCCGGCGATCATCGCGGAACTGGTCATGGTGATGGCGCGCAAACGGCCGGATGAACCTTCGACGGCGGCCGCCGAGGCTCCGTGAACGGCGGCGTTCCCGGCTTTTGCCAATGCCTTTTGGGCGAATGTCACCAGCAGGATCGCGTTCGCGACGGCCACGCCCACCGCCATGATGGCGCCCATCGCGGACTGGATGTTGAGCGTGCTGCCCGTCAGCCAAAGCGCGAGGACCACCCCCGCGAGCACGGCTGGAACGGTCGACATGACCGCCAGCGCAAGCCGTGCCGACTGGAAGTTGGCCGTCAGCAGAAGGAAGATGGCGACGATCGCGATTCCGAGGCCGCCGGTAAATCCGTCGACCAGTTGGCCCAGCGGAACCGCCTGTCCGCGGACGTCGATCTTGGCGCGCGCATCCGCCGGTGCGCCGGCCGCCGTGACAGCCTTGCGAACGGCGACCATTGCGGAGCCGAGGTCGGTGTCGTGCAGGTTGGCCGTCACACTGACGACCCGCAGCATGTTGTAGCGCTCGTAGGTTCCCACGGCGGTGCCCGGCGTGATGTTGGCCACGTTCCGCAGCAGAACGGTGCGGCCCGTGTCGGAAGCGACGGGGACATTGCCGAGATCTTCCAGGCTCTGCGTGCGCGCCTCGGGAATCTGCACCTGCAGGTTGTAGCTGATGCCGGTCGCCGGATCGGCCCAGAAGTTTGCGACGGTGAACCGGCTCGAGGTCGTGGCCGCGAAGAGCGAGCGGGTCACGTCGTCCACCTTCACGCCGAGCAGGCCGGCCCGTTCGCGGTTGATGTCCACGCCTACGGTCGGGAAGTCCAAGGTCTGCGCGATCTGCACGTCGCGGAGAAAGGGGATGCGCTTCAGGCTTTCGACCAGCTTCTCCGCGTGGGCCTTGCTCGAAGCGATGCTCGGCCCGCTGACGGCGACCTCGATCGGCGTCGACGAGCCGAAGCTCATGACGCGCGAAACGATGTCCTGCGGTTCGAACGACAGCCGCACTTCCGGCAACTCTTTGCCGAGGACTTCGCGGAGCCGCTCCTTGAACGCACCGATCTTCCGGCTGCGATCCCGCTTCAACTGCACGGCCAACCAGCCTTCCTCCGGACCGCCGTTCCACAGATGGACGAGGTTCACGGGGAAGCTGGAATTGTGCACGCCCACCAGGCCGATCGAGACCTCCACGTTCTCGTCGCCACCGGCTTCACGGGCGATGGCCGCGAGGATCTTCTTTGCGACCTTCTCCGTGATCGCGACCTGGGTCCCGCTCGGACCGCGGAAGCGCAGCGCGAATTGCCCCGTATCCGTGGCGGGAAAGATGTCCGTGCCGAGCCGCTGGCCAATCATCCCGACCACCACGACGGCGACGACGAGGTAGATCGGTATCACCAGCCATCGGGCTTTCACAATGCCTCCGACGATGCCCGCGTAGCTGCGCTGCGCCCGGCCGAAGGCGCCTTCAACCTTGGTGTGGTTTCCGCGACCCCGCAGCAGCCAGACGCTGAGAATGGGGACCAGCGTGCTCGAAAGAATGAAGGACGCGAACAACGCGAACCCGACCGCCAGAGCCAAAGGAACAAACAGCGCCTTGGCCGCGCCCACCATGAAGAACGCCGGGACGAAGACCGCCAGGATGCACAGCATGGCGAGCAACCGGGGAATCGCCGTCTCAGTCGTGCCGCTGAGCGCGGCCCGTCGGAGATCATCCCCCTGCTCCATCCGTGCATGGATGTTCTCCAACGCGACCGTCGCTTCATCGACCAGGATGCCGACCGACAACGCGAGGCCGCCAAGGGTCATCAGGTGGATGTTCTGGCCGGAGATCCAGAGGCCGAACGCCGCTGCGAGAAGCGAGATCGGGATGTTGATCACCACGATCAGCGCGCTGCGCCAGTCCCGGAGAAACAACAGCACCATCAGACCCGTCAGCAATGCACCAAGGCCGCCTTCCTTCAGCAGGTCGCTGATGGCGCTCTTGACTACGGGCGACTGGTCGAACGCGTAGGCGACCTTGATCCCGTCCGGCAGGATCTTCTGGAACTCGGGTATGTTCTTTTTGACGAGCTCCACCACATCGACCGTCGAAGCATCGCTGCGTTTGGTGACGGGCAGGTAGACCGTGCGGCGCCCGTTCGCCAAAGCATAGGACGTGGTGACATCCGCCCCGTCCTCCACCGTGGCGACATCGCGGACGAAGACGGCCCCGCCGCCGGAACGCCGGATCGGGACGCCCTCGAGATCCTTGATGTTCGAGACGATGGAGTTCACGGGAACCATCGGATACTTGTCTCCGAGGTTCATGTTGCCCGACGGGCTGATGACATTGCCCCTGGCCAACGCCTGCACGATCTCATCCGGAGAGAGCCCGTAGGAACGCATCCGGTCGGGGTTCACATTCACGATGATTCCCCGCGAACTCCCGCCAAACGGCGGCGGCGCGGATACGCCGGGCAAGGTCGCGAACGCGGGCCGCACGCGGTTCAGCGCCTGGTCCTGCATCTGTCCGAGGGTGATGTCCGGGTTGTCGGTGGAGAAAACCAGATACCCCACGGCCACGCTGCCCGCATCGAACCGCATGATGAACGGCGCCGGGGTGCCCGCCGGCATGAAGGCCCGGGAGCGGTTCACGTAGCTCACCGTCTCCGACATCGCCTGCGACATGTCGGTGCCCGGGTGGAACTGCAGCTTCATGATCGAAGCGCCCTGGATCGACTTCGACTCCACATGCTCGATGCCGGCGATGTAGAGGAAGTGATACTCGTAGCGGTAGGTCAGGTAGCCCTCCATCTGCGCGGGGTCCATGCCTCCGAAGGGCTGGGCCACGTAGATCGTGGGGATTCCCAATGGCGGAAAGATGTCCCGGCTCATCCGCTTCAGGGCGAAGACGGCGCCAAGGCACACGGCCAACGTCAGGACGATCACCGTGACCGGCCGGCGCATTGCGATTCGAACAAGATTCATGGGCTGCGATCCACCGACACCGCGAACAAAGGGACATGGGAACGGCGAGCCTTCCGCCGACGATCACCACGGCTAACAGCTCAGCCGGTCATGGGGCAAGCGCGACAGCCATCAACTCGCCGCCGGCCTTGATGCCGTCGCGCAGGAAGAGGACGCCGTTCGCGAAGGCCGGGTTGCACCAGTTCGCGCCGCAGACCTGCACGCGTCCGAGCTCGGCCAAGGCCTTGGGATCGGCATTGAAGAGGACCAGTTCGCCGCTGTCGGAAAGCATGAGCACATTGCCACCGAGCCGGATGAAACCCGCATGGGCCTTGTCGGCGCTGCTGGCGATGAGGCCCTGCTGGGACCACGCGAGTTTCCCGGTCGCCGCGTCGACGCTGACGATGTCCTTCTTGGGGCCGAGCCCGACGATGTGGCCTTCCACCGCGATCGGGCTGGAGAAATTCATCGCGCCGTCCTTGTTGAGCCAGGCCTGCTCGGCCTTCAATCCATTGCCGTCCTTGCTGACACGGATGCCGATCAACCCGACCTGGTGCGATGAAACGATGACCATGTCGCCCACGACGACGGGCGTCGTGACGTGCCTGGCAAACGCGGTCTTCACCGGGAAACGCCAGAGAAGTTTGCCCGTATTCACATCGAGACCGATCACGCCGTCGGCCGTGAAACTCACCAGTTGCTTCACGCCAGCCACAGTGGCGATGAACGGCGCCGCGTAGCCGGGCACATCGCTCTCGGACGCCCACACGACCTTGCCGGTCTTCTTCTGGAAACAGACGACGCTGGCGTTGGTGCCGCCGACCTGGACGAAGACGTTGTCTCCATCAACCAACGGCGATCCGTTGTTGCCATGCCGCACGGCGCCGGGCGCGTTGCCTTTTTCGCCGATGAACTTTGCGCCGAAGTCCGAGAAGTTCGTCCGCCAAACGAGTTTACCATCCGCTACCTGCCGGCACTGGAACTCGCCCTGGGACGACTGCGCGAACAGCAGCGGCCCATCGAGCACCGGCGTGCACCTTGGACCACGAGGTCCCTGCGAATCCTTGAACGTGCCGTCGAGCGTTTCCTTCCAACGGCGGGCTCCGTCCTTGGCACTGAAGAGATGGATCGTTTCCTTGTCGTCCTGGTTGTCGAGGAAGAGGACGTGATCGCCTTCCACCACGGGCGACGAGAATCCGGGTCCGGCCGGGACCTTCCACAGCACCTTCGCCTCCGCCGGAAGTTTTTCCATCCAGTGCGCTTTGTCGGAGACGGCTCCCGTGTTCTCCGGCCCCCGCCAGCGCGGCCAATCGGCGCCGGACACATTGTTGGCCACCGCGAGGGCCAACACGATGGGCGTCAGTAAACAAGTCCTTGCAGATAAATTCATCGGCGGATTCGGGAGACAATGGCGCACTCGGTCAAGCCCGGTCGCAATCCGGCCCTTGCGTCGGGCGACGGTGGTGACGTTGACTCCGTCAAACCCACCGCGCGGGCCCAAGCGCCTCGGCTCCGTGTCGAGGGCCAAGGCCACGCCTGACAATGAAGACAAATCCCTTGATCGCCATGCTCGGCGCGACCGTCCTGACCTCGTCCCTTCACGGGGCCGATTCCTCGATTGAGGAACGGCTCCGGAAACTCGAGACCCAGGTCGACGACCTCCGTCGGGAGAACTCCGCCTTGAAGCAACAACTCGGCTGGGATGGTAAATCCGAACTCCCGCTCGCCAAACCCGCCGGCAAGGAGAACAAACTCAAGCTCGGCGGCTATCTCCACGCCCAGGGGGAATTCGGCGGCGCACCAGACTCGCGCTACAACGGGATCAACGACCGTTTCCTGCTCCGGCGCGCCCGGGTCAACATCGCCGGTTCCTTCGCCGAGAACTTCGACTTCAAGGCCGAGGTCGACATCGGCAACAACGCCGTCTCCGCGACGCCATCGGCCAGTTGGAAACCCGTGGCCACTGACGTCTTTATGAACTGGAGCCGGTTCGAGTTCGCCAATGTGAAGTTCGGCCAGTTCAAGACTCCCTTCGGCTATTCCCAACTCCTGTCGGATACGAAGACCCCGTTCATCGAACGGTTCCTCGCGAACGACCGGATGACCGACAGCCGCCAGATCGGCGTCGCGGTCTGGGGCGACGTCGTCCCCGGACTCCTCAACTACAACTTCGGCGTCTTCAACGGCGGTTCGGTGAACACAGGGGCCAACGACAACGACAGCTTCATGTATGCGGGCCGCATCAGCGGAACGCCTTTCACCGGGACGCTCTTCGGCCAGGCCTCGACCCTCACGGTCGGCGTCAACGCGCTCCGGGACCATGGCGTGGGCGCCTCGAAGACCGCATTCGGCTTCACCGGAAATTCATTCACCGGCAAACGCTACGGGGCCGGGGCCGATTTCCAGTTCAACCTCGGCCGCGTCGAACTGTCGGGCGAATACCTCTTCAACCACTTCGCGCCGGACGACGCGGTCCCATTCGCCAAGGTCGACGCGCGGGGGTTCCAGGTCTCGGGCGGCTACTACGTCGTCGCGAAAAAACTGATCACGCGCATCCGCTACGATTCGTTCGATCCCAACTCCGATCTGCCCGGCAACTCCACGGACACGTGGACGGTCGGGTTGACCTACTTCATCAAGGGCGACGATCTCCGACTGGACCTGAACTACATGCTCGGCAACGCGGCGGGACAGCCCGACGACAAAGGCCGCCTGATCGGCCGGGCCCAGCTGGTCTTCTGATCTGGCCGCAGGCAGGCCGGGCTGCGCCCCGACCAAACTTCCGATCGCCGCACGGACTTTCAACTCGCCACTTTCCGTCAAGGCCGCGCCAAAACGCATCTGGACGCCGCTCGACGGCTGGCCGTAGGTTCTGCGCTCCAAAACACGCAGGAAATGCAGCCAACCATCAACTTGCGGGTCCGTGAAGCCGTGCCACTCCAGACCCCACGCGCCGTCAAAGCCGAATTGCCCCTCACGGAGCCCGGCGCCCGCACGGTCATC
>JAYUUX010000073.1:0-7420 GCA_043754645.1 Verrucomicrobiales bacterium
CGAAGAACTCCCTGATCAACCACCGCGAAGTAGGGATCCTTACCAAGTCGTTCACGGCGGCGCTCAAAGGCGCCCTCCGCGAAGATCCGGACATCATCCTCGTCGGCGAGTTGCGCGACCTTGAGACGATCGACCTCGCGCTAACCGCCGCAAGCACCGGCCATCTTGTCTTCGGCACGCTGCACACCCAGAGCGCGGCCAAGACGGTCGACCGCATCATCGACGCCTTTCCCGCCGACCAGCAGAACAAGATCCGCGTGACGCTCGCCGAATCGCTCAAGGGCGTGGTCGCCCAGAATCTTTTCAAGCGGGTCGACAAGAAGGGCCGCGTCGCCGCGCTGGAGATCCTCGTCGTGACCAACGCAATCGGAAACCTGATCCGCGAAGGCAAGACCCACCAGATCCCCGGCATGATCCAGGTAGGCAAGAAACTCGGCAACATGCCGCTCGACGACTCGATCATGGAGCACATCCGCATGAAGCGCGTCTCGCCGGAAGAGGCCTACGACAAATGCATCGACCGGAAGAAATTCCGCCCGTTCCTCACCCATCCTCCGGACGAGGAGGACTGAGAAACTTCCCCGGCCCGAAACCCTTTTACCCGACATGCGCAAACCCGAGCTCGACTACATCCTGAACACGATGCTGGACCACACGCCCATGCTCGACGGCAACACCGTCCTGGATGCGCGGAAGGACGTGTCGGACCTGAACTTCACCGTCGATAAGCCTTTCCAGGTGGAATACTCGGGCCAGTTGGTGCCCATCGAGACCAATCCCCCGATCGAAAAGCTCACGCCGTTCCAGACCGAGACGCTCGCCCTCAACCTCGTCAACGGCAGCCCCCGGCTGACCGAAGACCTGCTCCGCATGGGTTCCTGCGACGCCTCCTACTCCCTGGGCGACGTGGCCCGGTTCCGCGTCAACATCTTCTCCCAACGCGGCAACTACTCGGTCGTCCTGCGGAAACTCAACACGCAGATCCCGTCGCTCGCGGATCTCAAGCTGCCGCCCATCTTCAAGCAGATGGCGAAGGAAAAAACCGGGCTCATGCTCGTCACCGGCGCGACCGGCTCCGGCAAATCCACGACGCTCGCCGCCCTGCTCAACGAGGTGAACGAGACCAAGTCCGTCCACATCATCACGCTGGAGGATCCGGTCGAGTTCGTGCATCCCCAGAAGGTCGCGACGTTCAACCAGCGGGAGATGGGCAACGACTTCGACAGCTTTTCCACCGGTCTCCGCGCCGCCCTGCGCCAAGCCCCGAAGATCATCCTCGTCGGCGAAATGCGCGACCGTCAGACCGTCGAGATCGGCCTGAGCGCCGCAGAAACCGGCCATCTTGTCGTGAGCACCCTGCACACGATCGACGCCGGCCAGACGATCAACCGCATCCTCGGCATGTTCGAGACGGACGAGCAGGAGCAGATCCGCGTCCGCCTCGCCGACACGCTCCGTTGGATCGTCAGCCAGCGCCTCGCTCCCAAAATCGGCGGCGGCCGCCACGCCCTCCTCGAGATCATGGGCGCCAATGTCCGCACCCAGGAGTCGATCGTGCAGGGCGAAAGCGAGGGGAAGAGCTTCTACGAGATCATCGAGGCCAGCTCGACCTTCGGATGGCAGACCTTCGACCAGGCCGTGCTGAAGGCCTTCGAGGAGGGCGCCATCACGGAGGAGACCGCCATGCTCTACTGCAGCAAGAAGGGCTTGGCCGGCCGCGGCATCGACAACATCAAGAAACTGCGCGGCGAATACGCCGGCGCGGTCAACGACCTCCGGATGCGTCCCCAGTTGGACGCCGCCGGACGCACCGCCGCACAGGCGGCACCGCCGCCGGTCCCGGGCGGCGGCCTCAAACTCAAATTCTGATCCGCCATGTCCGAATCATTCGCCTTCTTCAGCCACCGCGACAATCCGGCCGTGGTCGCGGTCAGCACGCCGGAATTCCGGACCGCGATCTCCGCGGCCCTGCATGAGCTGGGCTACAAGGTCCTTTGTGTGGAGGACCATGACGAGTTCATGGCCCGCTACAACGCCATCCCCTTCCAGATCGTCATCATGGAGGAGATCTTCGGCGGCGTGCTCCCGGGCCAGAATCCCACCGTCCAATGGGTGCAGAGCCTGCCCATGCAGCATCGGCGCCAGGCCGTGTTCGTGCTCCTGGGCGACATGTTCGGCACGCTCAACTCGATGCAGGCCTTCCAGCAGAGCGTGCATGCCGTCGTCAACTACTCCGAGGCGCCGATCATGAGCCAGATCGTCCAGAAGATCGTCGCGGAGAACGACGGCTTCTACTCCTCCTTCCGCGAGATCCAGAAACTCGCGGTCAAGGCGCGCTGAACGAACCGCCTCTTGCCGCGGGACGGTCCGCCTTCGCATAGTCCGCGACCGACATGCGACTCGATCAGGCCCTCGTCCAACGCGGATTGCTGGAGAGCCGGGAAAAGGCCCAGCGCGCCATCCTCGCGGGACAGGTGCGCCTCAACGGCCAGGTCGGCCGCAAGTCCAGCGACAAGGTCAAGGACGGCGATGCCGTCGAACTCGTGGCCAAGGACCGGTTCGTCAGCCGGGGCGGGCACAAGATCGAGCACGCGCTCACCCACTTCCAGATCAACCCGGCCGGCCTGACCTGCATCGACATCGGTTCGTCGACCGGCGGGTTCACCGATTGCCTGCTCCAGCACGGCGCAACCCGCGTCTACGCCGTCGACGTCGGCAAGGGCCAGCTCGCCTGGACGCTGCGGCAGGATCCACGCGTGGTGGTGATGGAGCAGACGAACGCCCGGTTCCTCAACGCGGCCGCGTTCGGACCGGAGTTTTCCGGAGCGGAGCTCATCGTGGCCGACTGCTCGTTCATCTCCCTCCGCAAGGTTCTTCCCCCCGTCATTGCCTTGCTCAAGCCGGGCGGTAGGATCGCGGCGTTGATCAAGCCGCAGTTCGAAGCCGGACGTGAAGAGGCGTCGCGCGGGGCGGGTGTGATCACCGATCCGGTCGTGCACGAACGCGTCATCGGCGAACTGCACGAGTTCGCGGAAACGGAACTGAAGCTGCGCTGGTCCGGCCTCACCGAATCGCCGCTGCTCGGACCTGCCGGCAACAAAGAATTTCTCGTCCTGCTTGAAAAAACTGCCTGAACGCATCGGCCGGGTCGGCCTCGTGGCGAACCCGGGAAAAGCCTCCACGGCGAAGCTCGTGCAGGACGCCGCCCGTTGGCTGTCCCGCAACGGCGCCAAGGTCCTCGTCGACGTCGACACCCGCGACCACGCCCTGCCGAGGTCCACCTCGGCCGGATCCCTCTCCGAACTCGCCAAAGCGGTCGATCTCCTCCTCGTCTTCGGCGGCGACGGAACGATCCTCCGCGTTGTTCGTGGCATGGACGGAAGCAAGACCCCGGTCCTCGGCATCAACGCCGGGCGTCTTGGTTTCCTGACCGATGTCCCCGCGCACTCGCTCAAGGACGCGTTGAAGATGATCTGGGAGCGCCGCGTGTTCGTGGAGGAACGCCCGCTCGTCTCGGTCACCGGCCGGGCATCCGGTGAGGAGGTGCGCCTGCACGCCCTCAACGACATCACCGTCACCCGCGGATCCGCCTCGCGCATGATCGAGCTCGAGGTCTCCGTCGACGACGAGATCCTCACCCGCTACCGCAGCGACGGCTTGATCATCAGCACGCCGACGGGATCCACCGCCTACTCGCTGTCGGCGGGCGGGCCGATCCTCCAGCCCGACGCGGATGCGTTCGTGCTGACGCCGATCTGTCCGCACACGCTTTCCAACCGCTCCGTCATCATCAGCCTCAAATCGACGCTCAAGGTCCGCGTCCTCAGCCAGCGCGTCGACACGATCGCGTCCGCGGACGGCCAGGTGCAACTCGACCTCGAGGCGGGCGACGTGCTCACCATCCGCCGCAGCCGGCGCTCGGTCCGCCTGCTGCATCTCGAAGGCAGCTCGTTCTTCGAAACCCTGCGCCGCAAGCTCCACTGGAGCGGTTCCAACGCCTGATCCACTCCCACCCCGCCACGCCATGGTCCGACTCAAAGACATCGCCCAACGCGCCAACGTGTCGGTCATGACCGTCTCCAAGGTTCTCCGCGACGCGAAGGACATCTCCGCCCAGACCAAGCTCCGGGTCCGCAAGCTCGCCGAGGAGATGGGCTACGTGCCCGACGCCCTCGCCCAGAGCATGCGCAGCGGCACGACGAAACTGATGGGGCTCATCATCCCGTCCGTCGCGAACCCCGTCTTCGCCCGCGTCATCCTGGCCATCGAGGAGAAGGCGCACGAGGCGGGCTACGACCTGCTGATCGCGCATTCGCTGAACAAGCCCGAGCGCGAGGAATCGGCCATCCGCCGGATGCTCGCACGCCGTGTCGACGGCCTCTTCATCGTCCCGACCTACCGCTTACATCGACCTCCCAGGGATGGGATGAACTTCGCAGACGCGCCGTGCCGACCGTCGTCCTCGGACAGCCCACCGACTTCTGCCGGGGATTTGCGAACGTCGAGACCGACGACATCTTCGCCAGCCAGATCGCCACACGGCACCTGCTGGAACTGGGCCACAAACGAATCGCCTTCCTGAAGGGCCCGCCATCCTCTCCCATCGCCCAGGAACGATTCGACGGCTACACGAAGGCGATGCGGGAAGAGGGCTTCGAACCCGACGACCGCTGGATCTTTGCCGCCGGCCAGACGATCGAGGAAGGTTCCACGGCCGCGCTCCAGATCATGAACGAACGGCCGGACATCACCGCCTTGATCGCGTTCAACGACCTTGTGGCCATCGGCGCCGCGAGCACCTTCCTCCAGCAGGGCGTGAAGATCCCGGGCGAACTCTCGATCGTCGGTTTCGGGAACATTCTCATCAGCGAACATTTCCGGGTTCCCCTGACCACCATCCGCCTTCCCAAGCTCCGGCTTGGCATCGCCGCCTTCGACCAACTCGTCCGGATGATGCGCGGGGAAAAACCGGCCTCAGTCCGGCTCGCGGCCGAAATCGTCGTCCGCGACAGCACGGGCGAACCGAAGAAGGGCTGAGCCGTCGATGTTGGGCGGTTTCGCGAATCTCATTTTCAAATGAACCGAACCAGAGCTCACAGAGTTTTTTGCCCGCGACAGACGCCGCCGACAGACGCCGCCGACGGACGTTTCCGGCGGAAGCCGGTGAGCTTGTCCGATATGGAATGACATCATGTCAGAGTTCATTCGCCTCAAACATTTGAAAGGGGTAAACTCCTCGCACATCCCGGAAAAAGGAGCATATGGAGCCCGTAAAGGATGCCACGATCAGATTTCAGCCTGGGAGCATTTCGGTGGTCTGACGCTGGAGGAAGCATACGAGCGGTTCTGTGTCCGGCCAGACATTCATCAAGAGGACTTCATGTTTATGGGCTGGACCGTCTTCCTCTATTACTTTCCCGTGATTGAGACCTACCTGCATGTGGCCATCCCACGAGACGAATTTGACGAATGCGAAGCATTGATTCTCGCAGACATTATCCTACGACAGTGGGAGCAAGCACGACTTCGGCGCGTCCCTGACCTTGGGCAACGGTTGCTGGATTTGTGCGCATACGTCAGGTCCAACCTGGATCGATATGATTTGCGACCAGAATGGCAAAAGGAGGTAGATACTGCGTGGGCAAAGTTGGAAGCGCGCGTTAAGGGGAGAGCGTAGCCAAAGCAGCCGAGAACCCCGCTCCTCCACCCACCTGGCCTCTTGCCTGAACCCCGCCCCTGGCCAACCTTCCCGCCGTGCAGCGACTCGGCCAAAACGTCAGCGGCTACAGCGGCGAGACCATCGACATCCACGGCGTCCTCCGGCGCATCGAATCCGCCGCGCTCGCCTTCGGCTGGAGATGGGAGCGCTTCACGCTTCCCCAGCTTTCCCACAACAGCACGGCGGACGTCCTCGCGCTTCATAGAGCAACCGCAAACGCGCGTCGCCACATCTACCTCTCCGCCGGCATCCACGGAGATGAACCCGCCGGGCCGTTGGCGGTAGAACGGATGCTCATCGAGAACCGCTGGCCCATGGACATCGACCTCACGATCTGCCCATGCCTGAACCGGACCGGCTTCCCGCTCGGCACCCGGGAGAACGCGACGGGCATCGACCTGAACCGCGACTATCGCCAGCCGCGAACGCCGGAGATCCAGAACCATGTCGCCTGGCTGGAATCCCAACCGGCCTTCGACGCCGCGTTCTGCCTGCATGAAGACTGGGAATCCCAGGGTTTCTACCTCTACGAACTGAACCCGGACAACCGGCCTTCGCTCGCGCAGGCGATGGTCGATGCCGCGCGCCCCGTTTGCCCCATCGACGAATCCGCCATGATCGACGGCCGCGAAACCCACGCCCCCGGCATCATCATCCCTCAGATCGATCCCACGCTGCGCCCGGACTGGCCCGAGGCTTTCTACCTTTTCCAGAAGAAGACGCGCCTCTCCTACACGCTCGAAGCCCCGTCCGACTGGCCCCTGCCCATCCGCGTCAACGCCCTCGTCGCCGGAATGCGCGCGGCGCTGGACGCGCTGTGAAGCCTGCCGTCACCACTCCAGTCCGGCGGCTTTGCAAAGCATCGGGTAGTTCCAAACCTGGAACTTCGGCGCATCTTTCTTCTTTAGCCCAAGATGCACAGCCGTTCCTACGAGAGCGCTGCGATCAGGAGTCAGTTCCAAGCACCAGAAAGGCCGTCGGAGAGGAGGCACCAAAAGATCCCCAATGCGTCCGTCTGTGAGATTCATGAACTTCACCTTGCCTTCGAGACCCGCGAAAAGAATTCGTTTGCCCTCTTTGTCACAGGGATTCGCGTAGATCCGACGCCCCCACGGCGATCCATTGTCATCAAAGGATTCCTCTGCCGCCTCAAAGACAAAAGGAGGCACGGAAGCCATATCAACAGCGGCCAGCAAGTGATCCCAGCCGAGCACGCAAACTCCCTCGTTGGTTCCACAAATCAGATGGTTTCCAGATGGCCCGAAACTGAGTGAGACCAGGTGCTGATTGGGATTCATTCCGTGACTCGATCTTTTCCACTCGCGGGCAAACTCCTCCACCGGGATGGAAGCGGCCAGTTCGCTCAGGAATTTCTCTCTTTGGTCAGGAGCGATCTGCTCCAGGAAATCCAGCTCAGACTTCGCCTTTGCTTGGATCAAAACCCTCTTCACCATCAACCCGGTGGGCAGGTGAACGAGAGCCAACAATCCTTGGGAACCCACGGCCGCGGCAACATAGTCGCCTCCAGGATGGACTGCCATCGCCCTGCCATGTTCGGCTAGTCTGATCGTTTTCAACGTCCCCGTTCCATCGCACTTGTCTACGGCAAGCACGTTCTCGCTTAGACTGAGGAAGTCATTTCCATCCTTGGTGAAACACACTTGGGAAACAGCCCTCGATTGAGGGATCTCATTCACCAGC
>JAYUUX010000074.1:0-12432 GCA_043754645.1 Verrucomicrobiales bacterium
GGAGTTGCGGCGCAGGAACGAGATGATGGAGGAGGACCTCAAGATGGCGAACGAGATCCAGCTCGCCATGCTGCCCCAGCTGTTCCCGGTGTTTCCCGCAGGCGTGGCGCCCGCGGACAGCCTGCTCAGGTTTTGCCACCGTTACACGCCCACCGGCACCGTCGGCGGCGACTTCTTCAACGTCTTCCAGATTTCCCCGACGAAGGCCGGCGTGTTCATCTGCGACGTGATGGGCCATGGAGTCCGGTCGGCTCTCGTCACCGCGATGATCCGCGCCCTGGTGGAGGAACTGCGGACGGACACGAGCGATCCCGGGCAGCTGTTGACGATCATCAACCGCGACATCCGGAACATCCTGAAACAGACCGGCTCCCCCCTCTTCACGACCGCGTTCTGCCTCGTGGTCGACGTCGAGAAACGGACTTATTCCTTCAGCAACGCCGGCCACCCAAAGCCGTTTCTCATCAACCGCCTCACGCGGACAGCGGAGCGGATCAAGGAAACCGACGGCAAGCGACGGCCCGCTTTGGGGCTGATTGCGGACTCGGGCTATCCCACCTTTGAAATCCCCATGAAGGCCGGGGATTCGATCATGCTGTTCACCGACGGCGTCTTCGAGGTCGAGGGCCCCGGGGAGATGCTCTACAGCCAGGAAATGCTTCTGGAGCTGGTTCGCCGGCACGCGGCCCAACCGTGTCCGGAGATTTTCGACACGATCCTGCGGGAGCTGAAGGGCTTCATGGCGCAGGAGTTGTTCGAGGACGACATCTGCCTCGTCGGGGTCGATGTCGCCGAAGTGCTGCCCTGAGCGACCCGCATCCGCGGCGCTACTTGCCGAGGATGATTTCGGGCGGATTCCCGTCATTCCCGGACACGGATCGCCGTCGCAATCTCTTCACGACGGCGGCGAAGTCATCCAGCCACGAATAGACGACCGGCGTGACAACCAGTGTCAGGACCAGGGAAAGCGACTGGCCTCCGATCACGACGATGGCGATGGATCGGCGTTCGTCGGCGCCGGGACCGTTGCCGAGGGCGAGCGGCATCATTCCGGCGACGAGGGCCAGCGTGGTCATGAGAATGGGCCGGAGGCGGTCCCGGTTGCCGTCCATGATGGCCTGCATCCGGTCGAGTCCCCTGGCCCGGAGAGTGTTCATGTGGTCGATCTGGAGGATCGCGTTCTTCTTCACGACCCCGAACAACACCAGCAGGCCGAGCGCGGAGTAGAGGTTCAGCGTGGAGCCGGTGATCCAAAGTGAGAACAGCGCGAACGGCACCGACAGCGGCAGCGAGGTGAGGATCGTGAGCGGGTGGACGAGGCTCTCATACTGCGCCGCGAGGATCATATACATGAACACCGCCGACAGGGCGAAGGCCCAGAGGAACTCGTTGAAGGTGTTCTCCAGCTCGCGTCCGCGGCCAGCGACCCGGGTGGTGTAGCCGGCAGGCAGTTGGAGTTTCGCGGCCGCTTCGTTGAGCGCCTCGATCCGGTCGGCCAAGGCGAACCCGGGAGCGACGCCTCCCCGGAGGCTGACCTGCCGTTGGCGATCGAGCCGGTCGATGCGGGAGGCGGAGAACTGCTGGGTGATCCGGACGACGTTGTCCAGTCGGACGAGCGAGCCGTTCTTGTCGGGCACGAACAGGCCGGAAATTGTTTCGGCGTCGTTCCGTCCTCCGTCGGCCAGACGGAGAGTGACGTCGTAGTCTTCGTTCATCCGCGGATCCCGGAAGCGGGACGCCTCATCGTCGCCGCCCACCATCAGCCTCAGCGCGTCCGCGATGTCGCGGGTCGACACGTTCAGCGCCGCCGCTCGGTCGCGGTCGATCTCCACCTGCAGTTCCGGCTTGTCGAGCTTGAGCGTGGTGTCGGCGTCGATGATGCCAAGTTCCGCCGCCCTTTCCCGGAAGCCGTTCGCGAAGCCCGCCAGCTTCTCGAGTTCGGAACCGAGGAACACGAAGTCGATGTCCCACCGTGATCCTCCGAGGCTGAAGGAGGAGACGTTGCTCACGCTCGTGCGGAGGCCGAAGCGTTTCAGACGTTGGCGAATCTCCTGCATGACGGAGCGTTGGCTCTGGTTTCCCTGGAACGCCCGCCATGGATGGAGCCGGACGGTTTCCTTTAAGAGGCGGACGAACGAGAAGCGGCGTTCTTCGAACGGCGCCAACTGGACATAGCCCCTGGCCTGGTTGGGTCCGCCGGGGAAACTGCCGCCGATGGTGGTCAACATCAGCCTGACCATGGGCACCGACCGGATCTCCGCCTCGATCTGCAGCATGGCCGCGTTCATCGATTCGAGACTGGTTCCCTCCGGGGCGTTCACGCCCATCTCGAATTCGCCTTCATCGATATCCGAGGGGATATGTTCCTGACGGACCACGCTGTAGAGGGGCAGGGACAGGAACATCAAGCCGATCGAAACGACTGCCACCACGAGGCGATGGCGCATGGCTTTCGCAAGCAGTCCCAGATAGGCGGACTCGATCACGGCGTAGAAACCCGACCGCGAAGCTCCGTGTCCGCCTGCGCCGCCTTTGCGGAGCAGCCGTGCGCTCATCATCGGCGTGAGGGAGAACGAAACGAGAAGGCTGACGAGGATCGCCACCGATGCCGTGATGCCGAACTGGAAAAGGAACCGTCCCGAGATGCTCGACATGAAGGAGACCGGAACGAAGATCACGACAAGGCTGAACGTCGTGGCCATGACCGCGAGACCGATCTCGGCCGTCGCCTCCTTCGCCGCCTGGAAGGGGTCCATGTTCTTCTCCTCGACGAACCGGTAGATGTTTTCGAGCACGACGATGGCGTCGTCGATGACGATGCCGACCATCAGCACCAGGGCCAGCATCGTGACGCTGTTGAGCGTGAAGTTGAGCGCCCACATCATGCCGAACGTGGCGATGACCGAGGCGGGAATGGCGACGGCGGCGATGACCGTCGTCCGCCAGTCGTGCATGAAGGCGAAGACCACGATGCAGGCCAGGATGCTGCCCAGGATCAGGTGGACGTTGATCTCGTTCAGCGCGTCGTAGATGTAGCGGGATTGGTCGCGGATGACCTCGAACTTCAGATCGCGCGGCAGTTGGGCGGTGACGCTGGGGAGCTTCGCCTTGATCGCATCGATCACCGCAACCGTGTTCGCGCCCGATTGACGGCGGATCTCCAGGATCACGGCCGGGTTGCCGTTGAGACGGCTGAACGAGCGCTGCTCCTTGCTGCCATCCTCCGCCCGGCCGATGTCGGTCAGACGGATGGGCACGCCGTTGCGTGTGGCGATCACCATGCGGTTGAACTCCTCGACGCTGGTGAATTTCCCCAGTGTTCGCAGGGAGCTTTCCCGGACGCTGGCGGTCACGTTTCCGCCGGGGATCTCGATGTTCTGCTGGGCCAGGGCGTCTCGGACGGACGTGACGGGCAGCCCGTAGGCGGCGAGCCGATCGGCGTCGAGCGTCAGATTGAGCGATCGGTTGGCCCCGCCGGAAATGGTCACGCCGCCGACTCCGCTGGAACGTTCCAGCTGCACCTTGACGATCTTGTCCGCGAGTTCCGTCAATTCCCGGATCGAACGGTCGCCGGACAGGGACAACGTCATGATCGGCGACGAGTCGTTGTCGAACTTGTAGACGCTCGGAGGCTGGGCCTCCTTGGGAAGCTTGCGGACCACCGTCGAGACGACGTCCCGGATGTCCTGTGCAGCCGAGTCGATGTCACGCCGCAGGTCGAACGTGATCATGACCGTCGAATTGCCGGGGGCGGAGATGGACCTCAGTTCGTCTATGCCCGCAACGGTGTTCACCGCTTCCTCGATCACCCGCGAGACCTGGGATTCGACCTCGGCGGGCGAGGCTCCTGGCAGGGCGGTTGACACCCGGATTGTCGGCAGATCCACCGATGGCAGCCGATCGACTCCCAGCTTGAAGTAGCTCGTCGCGCCGACGACGACCAACGCCATGATCAGCATCAGGGCGAAGATCGGCCGCCGGATGCAGGTTTCAGCGAGCGTTTGCATTCAACGGGGCGCTGGCCTTCGAGCCGTCGGTGGTCGACGGCGATGAGATGGTCACGGGATCGCCCGTCTGGAGTCCGCCGGGTTTACGGATGACGCGATCGCCGGGCTTGAGTCCCTGGAGAACTTCCACCCACCCATTTTCGCGGCGGCCGGTGCTGATCCTCTTCTCGATCGCGGTGTTGGTTGAAATGGTGAGGGCCCGTTCTGTTCCCGCGAAGGTGACGATCGAGTCCTCGGGGATCGCGAGGGTCCTGGCAGCGGTTTCAACGATGATCGCCGCCTTCGCGAAGGCGCCCGGGCGGAGGTGGCCCGGATTGGGGATCTCCGCCTCGACCGTCAGCATGCGGGTGCGTTCGTCGAGGGCCGGGCTGATTCGCTGGAGCGAGCCGACGTAGGAATTGGTGTCGCCGTCGAGGCCGAGTCGGACGCGTTGGCCGACCTTGATCTGCGAAGCCAAGCGTTCGGGAACTTCCGCGCGGAGGCGGAGCGGATCGACCCGCACGAGCACGAGCACCGGGCTGCCGGCGGCGACGAATTCGCCCATGCTGGTCAGCCGTTGCTGCACGACTCCGTCGAAAGGCGCGCGGACGGAGGTGTCGGTGAGTTGCTGGCGCGCGATCTCGAGTTCCGCGCGGCGTTGCGCGAGCACGGCCTGCTTCTCCCGCGCATCCTGGAGCGAATCCTCGTAGCGATTGAGGTTCACCAGGTAGTCGGCCTGGGCCCGCTCCATCTCGGCTTCCGACGAAATCTTTTCCTGCTGGAGCCGGCGGAAGCGCGCGACGTTCTTCTCCGCCTCGGCGAGCAGCGCCTTCGCCTCGCGAACAGTGCTGACCTTCTCGATGTCCACCTTGTCGTCGCCGCCCTCCACGGTCAGGCCCAGGCGCGCGCGGGCCTGGGCGAGCAGGGCTTCGGTCTGCTTGAGGCGGAGTTCGTAGTCCCTCGGCTCAATCTGGACCAGCACGTCGCCCGCTTTGACGGCGCTGCCGATGTCGACGCTGAAGGTGCGCAGGCGTCCGGTGGTCTTGATGCTGACCGTTGCTCGGTCGATGGCCTGGAGAGTTCCGAGCGCGGTGACCGTCCGCTCCATCGGCCGCAGCGAAGCTTCGGCCGTCGTCACGGTGACGACGGCCTTGTCGCGCGCCTTGCCCGTGCGGGACGAGGTGTCGCCGCACCCCGCTGCGAGGGCGAGGCCGACGCTGGTCAAGGCCAGGAGCAACTTGTTCGATACGGTCATTGGTCTGCGATTCGGCATTTGGCTTCCGGCGTTCCCTGGCAGGGTCTGGAAAACCGGTGCCACGTTCAGACGCTGGATCAGGGATCGCTGATTCAACGCAGTTGCCGGCAACCGGATGACCGCGGGTTCAGCCCAAACCTGACCGGGCGTCGACTTCAGGGCAACGGAGAACCCGGCATCGGCATCGCCATCTTGTGCTCCCGGCGGGAAATCCCTAATCTTGCCGTGGCTTGAAGAAACCGACGCGTCCCGAGATTCCGAAGAAGGCGATCTATCGCCTGTCCGTCTACCTGCGGTGCCTTTCCCGCCTCCGGAGCAACGGCATCCGGACGGTCTCGAGCGAGGCTCTGGCCACGGCGGCTGGAGTGAAGCCGACCAAGCTCCGCAAGGATCTCACCTATTTCGGCCAGTTCGGCACGCGTGGACTCGGCTACGATGTCGACCAGCTCTCGAAGATGATCGCCGACACGCTGGGCACGACCAGCCTTCAGCCTGTCATCCTTGTCGGTGTCGGCAATCTGGGGCGCGCGCTCCTGTCCTATCGTGGTTTCGACCAGGAGGGTTTTGAGATCCTTGCCGCGTTCGACGCCGAAGCCGCCTCGAAGAACAAGCTGCCGGCGCCCAAGCCGATCCTGCCGATGGAGCAGATGGCGGCGTTCATCCGCGAACACACCGTCAAGATGGCCATCCTCACCGTGCCGGCTGTGGCTGCGCAGGAGGTGGCAAACGTCCTCGTGGAAAACGGAATCGTCGGGATCCTCAACTTCGCGCCCATGGTTCTCAGTGTTCCCGAGGAGGTCCAGGTGAACTACGTGAACCTCGCCATCGAACTCGAGAACCTCAGCTACTTCATCCAGGGCTGAACGCCCCGGTTCGGGGGCCGGCGGTTCAGCTGAGGTAGCGCTCCACCGTCGCGGCGGGCAGGGTCTCGAGGTCCATGAGGGTCAGGAAGTCGATGGTCTTGAACTCCCGGTCGATGGCGGGTGCCCCGCAGATCTTCGCGCCGAGAGAAAGGTAGCCCATCAGCAGGCGTGGAATCTTCGCCTCACCGGCGTTCATCTGGTCCATCGGACATTCCCAGCCGGGCTGCGGCGAAACCCGGAACGCCTCCCCGGCCAGGTGGCGGCGCATCAGCGAGGAATAGGCGGCCGCTCCGGCGGCGGCGTCCGTGGTCGGAAGGGAACTGCATCCGATCAGGTAGCGCGCGCCCCGTTCGCGGGCGTAGCAGGCGATTCCCTTCCACAGGAGACCGAGGACGTTCAGGTTCCGGTGGCCCGAGTGCACGCAGGCGCGGCCGAGTTCAACGATCCGCGGACGGAACGGCTCCATGCAGGCGAGGTCGAACTCCTGGGCGCTGTAGTATCCGAGATTCCGCGCGGCGGTATCCCCGCTCTGCAAGCGGTAGGTTCCAACCACCTCCCCGGTCGCGATGTCCTCGACAAGCAGATGGTCGCAGATCGGGTCGAACGGATCCTCGTCGCGGAGCGTCGCGTAGGAAGACTCGAGGCCTTCGTTCATTTCCACGTTGAAGACGAGGAACCGCAGGGATTGCGCCGCCCTCATGTCCCCGGCGTTTGATCCGAGCCGCAGCCGGTAGTTGGCGCTGGCCTGTGAACGTCCCCGAGAAAGGGCTCGGTCGCCCATCGATGCAGTGGATGTCGGTGTCATTGGTGACTTTGGCCGCGATCAACCGCCTCCGTCGCGGGTTGATCATCTAGCCAGCATGAATGTGGGGAAGGCGTGCCCGGGCGAACAGTCTCCGACTGTGAATTCGCCGTGACGGCTGCGTGGCGAAATGGAAGCGGCGGTCCGTTGCCGAAGCGCCGGTCGGAAGTCGGTGCCTCCGGACTATACGGCGAAAAAAGCCCAGCGTCCCGGCGCCCGCAGCACTGCTCTCCCGGGGCCGTCTTCCTCCACTTCTTCGCGGCCGATCTGGGAAACTTCCTAGTCCATCCGCTGGACCCGGACGTCGACGGTCATCTTGCGATCCAAAGTGCCCTTGTAGTGGCCGCTCACGGGCGCGACGTCGGCGTAGTCACGGCCCACGGCGATCTTCACGTAGTTTTCGTCCGGAGCCTGGTTGTGCGTGGGATCGAGCGCCCGCCAGCCGAGATCGGGAATGAACACTTCGACCCATGCGTGCGACGCGCTCGCCGTCTCGGTGGCAAGATAGCCGCTGACGTAGAGGGCGGGGATCTTCAGCACTCGGCACATCCCCAGCATCACGTGTGCAAAGTCCTGGCAGACACCCTCGCGCTGTTGGACGACGTCGCGCATGTGGGTGTGGACGTTCGTGCTGGACGGCGTGTAGCGGAAGTTCCCGTGGATGAACCGCATGATCGCCACAGATGCCTGCCAGATGTCCGTCAGGCCAGAGGTGGTGTCGATGGCCAGTCGCCAGGTCTCCGGGTCGAGGTCCACGTAGCGGCTCGGCATCAGGTAGTCGAAGCAGCGCTCCGTCTTTCCACATTCCGGCAGCCGGCTCATCGGCGCGGTCGTCGCGTCCAAGGGCAGGGCGGTGTTCCGGGTCGACACCGTCGTGGTCGCCTCGATGACCACATGGGCGTGCGGTTCGGGGATCTCGAAGTGGTGGATGACGTTCTTGTAGAAGTCTTCGTAGTGCCGCAGGCGGCAGGCGGGGAGGACGCGCAGGAGGAACGACTCGACGGTCTGCTGCTCGTTCGAGAGTGGCTGGAGACGCACCTCGTTGAAGCTGTCGCGGACGGGCGAAGCGTATTTGTATTCGGTCCGGTGAATGATGCTGAATCGCATGGCAACTCCGCGAGATCACTAAAGCCGAACGGCTCGTCACGGAAGGGATATCCGTGGATTCCGCCGGCTGTCGGGTTGGTTCGCTAGTAGCGGGGCGCGGTGGAATCGACTTCGAGGGACCAGCGGTCGATGCCTCCGGCTAGGTTGAGGAGCTTTTCAAAACCCTGGGCGCGCAGGAACGCGATGGCGTGCATGCTGCGTATTCCGTGGTGGCAGTAGACCACGATCTCCCGGGCCTTCCATGGGTCGATCTCCTGGGATCGCTCCGCCAATTCGCCCAGAGGAATGAGAGTCGAGCCGGGCAACGCGACGAAGTTGTGCTCTTCGAGTTCCCGGACATCGAGCAACGCGGGCGGGTCCGGTTGTTCCAAGCGTTCGGCGAGTTGCGTTGGGGTGATCTGGTTCATGGCGTCGGCGTCGGTCAGGCTTTGAGTTCATATGCCAGGAACCAGAAGTATTCGAGTTCCACGATTTCAGCCGACGTTGCGTAGGGCGAAACTTCGCGGCGGAGTTCATCCGCAGTGGGAAAGTTCTTGAGCACGTCGAACTCACGGCCATCCCCGAGGCGGCGGCGTTGCCAGCTGTCGCCGGCCGCATCGACGTGGTGGATGGGCGAACTGCTCCCCGCAACGAAGCGGTTGTCGAAGAACACAACCCGAGCGCCGGGTGCAAGGCGGGCATGGAAGCGGGTGAGGAACTCGGCAAGTCGGGAGCGGGGAACGTGGGACCACCAGAAGCCGGCGACACCCGCATTGCAGGGAGTGGATGGCTCGGGCGGATGGTAGGCGTCCCCGGTGGTGAACCGGACCTTGTCGGCGCAGTCGGTTTTACTCCGGGCGATGTCCAGAACCTCCTGGTTGAAGTCGAAGGCGAAGACCGAGCGGGCTGCTTTCGAAAATCGTTCGGTCCAGTAACCCGTCCCGCACGCCGCTTCGAACACGTGCCGATCGCTAAGGGAACCTTCGAGAAGCCGTCCGAGCTTGATCAGATCGGCCTGACGCTCCGGCTTGTCGTAGATGGATTCATACTCCGCCGCACTTTCGGCGTAGTAGTTTTCCATCGTCGGCATCCGATTCCCTATTGGTTCAGGGCGCCGAGGAACCGTTCGGCGTCGATCGCGGCGGCGCAGCCCATGCCGGCGGCGGTGATGGCCTGTCGGTAGACGTGGTCGGAGCAGTCTCCGGCGACGAAAACTCCGGGCACGCTGGTCTGGGAGCCTTCCTTGCGGATGACGTAGCCGTTCTCGTCGATTTCGATCTGTCCCGCGAAGATCTGGGTGTTCGGCACATGGCCGATGGCGACGAAAACACCGGCGCACGGGAGGACGCTTTCCTCGCCGGTGACGGTGTTCTTCAGGCGGACGCCGGTGACCTTGTCCTGCTTCACGTCGAGAACCTCTGTGACGACGGAGTTCCAGACCGGCTTGATCTTCGGATTGGCCAATGCCCGGTCAGCCATGATCTTGGAGGCGCGAAGAGTGTCGCGGCGATGGACGAGGTGGACGACCGAGCCGAAGCGGGTGAGGTAGTTGGCCTCCTCGCAGGCGGAATCACCACCACCGACGACGACGAGCGGCTGGTTGCGGAACATCGGCCAGGCTCCGTCGCAGGTGGCGCAGTAGGTCACGCCCTTCTTCTCGAGCAGGTGCTCGCTTTCAAGGCCGATGTGGCGGTGCCCGGCGCCCGTGGAAATGATCAGGGTCTCAGTCACGATCTCCTTGCCGTCGATGACCAGCTTGAAGGGGCGTTTGGACAGGTCGACCGACTCGACCGCCTGGAGCAATTGGATGCGCGCCCCGAACTTTTCGGCCTGCTGCTGCATCCGGACCATCAATTCGTAGCCGTCGACTCCTTCCGGGAAACCGGGGAAGTTCTCCACCGTGCTGGTGGTGGTCAGCAATCCGCCCGGCATGACACCGGTGAAAACGAGGGGCGAAAGGTTGGCGCGGGCGGTGTAGATGGCGGCGGTCAGGCCAGCGCATCCGGTGCCGATGATGACGACTTTCTCCATAAGGTCGCGGGACCGTAGAGGTCGTCCGTCCGAAAGTCTAGAAGGCTCGATTCCGGCGAGACCGGTCATGGATTCGGGCAAGCCGTCGCGGCGAAACGCGGGTTTGACGGGTCATTATCCGGTCGCCCATGCTGGTCGGACATTTCGATGAACGAACCTGCCCGCCCAGCGTTGCCAGTCCTCGTCGGCTCCGCTGCCCTATTCCCAGCCGCATCATGGACAACATAAACGTCCACCGTCCGCGCAACGTGGATTGGAAGCGTGCGGCGGCGCTGCTCTACGGCGATTGGGGCACGAGCAAGGCCTACGTCATCGGCTTTGCCTTCAGCTCGGCGTCGGTGGCCATCGCCTGGCAGTCGATGGGAGTCATCATCGCGGTCTGCGCCCTCACCGCGTTGGTGGCCTACAACTACATCCTCGTCTGCAAACACTTCCCGGACGGTGGCGGCGTCTATTCTGCGGCCCGCGAGAGCAGCCGCTTCTTGGCGGTGATGGGTGCGCTCCTCCTAGTGGCGAACTTCACCGTCACCGCGGCCATGAGCGGCTGGGCGGCGATGAGCTATTTCCGGGTGCCGAAAGAGTATATCCCCTACGCAACGGCGTTGGTGATCTTCCTGATAGGCTATCTCAACTTTTTCGGGCCGAAACACAGCGGAAGCGCCGCCGTCACCATGGCGATTCCCATGGTGATCGTCGTCGTCCTGATCCTCATCTTCGCCGTTCCCCATCTGACGACCGCGAACTTGCAGGCGCCGCCGTCTGAGTTTCGGATCAATTGGCGGGCGTTTGTCGGCATGATCCTCGCCCTGTCCGGCGTTGAAGCGATCGCCAACCTCACCGGCGTCATGAAGCTCGACAAGGGGTCGACCATGGACAAACCCAGCGTGACCCGCACGGCGGCACTTTCCATTTCGATCGTGGCGATCGAGGTGGTGCTCCTCACGGCCTTGCTTGGATGGGCGATGCTCTCCCTGCCCAAGGATCTCGAGCCCGTCATGCGGCTGCGCTGGGAGGACATGCTGAGCGTTCTTGGCGAGCACTACGCGTCGCTCTCCATCGGCCCGGCTGCGGGCAAGACGTTCGGAGTCATTGTCGGACTCGTCGTCGGCACGCTCCTTCTGAGCGCCGTCAACACGGCCATTGGTGCCTTGATCGGCCTGTTCTACATGTTGGCCCGTGACGGGGAGATGCCCCGGAACTTCACGCGGCTCAACGGCCATGGTGTTCCGTGGTGGCCTTTGATCCTCGCTGCCGGTCTGCCGATCATCACGATCCTGTTTGCCTCCGATCTGGAAACCCTGATGGGCCTCTACGCCATCGGCGTGATCGGGGCGATCGCCGTCAACCTGGGATCCTGCACGTTCAACCGGAAACTGGATTTCCAGCTCTACGAACGCCTCATCATGGGGGTCACGTTCGTCGTCCTGTTCGCGGTCGAACTGACGATCGCCCGTGTGAAGGAGGGAGCGCTCTTTTTCGCTGTCTGCGTTCTCGGACTGGGCTTCGGATTGAGGGCTTGGTCTCAGCGCCGCGCCGGCTTGCGCACTGTGACCATCAGCGAGGAGCTCGCGGCGGCGGTGGTCCCCGAGTCCGCCCGGGACATCGCGCCCAGGATAAATGCCGGCCAGAAAATCATGGTGGCTGCCCGTGGCCTGACCGACGTCCTCCGGTTCTCACTCGAGGAGGCCAAACTCCGCCAGGCCGTCGTCTACGTCCTTTACGTCAAGGAACTCGCCATCAGCCTCCCGATGGTCGACCCCGGCTCCAAGGTGGTGCGTTGGCAGGACGATCCGGATGCGTTTCAGATCATGTCCACCATGCTCGAAACCGGCCGGGCCGCAGGGGTTCAGGTGATCCCGCTCTACATCGTCAGTGAAAGCGCGGCCGGCACGATCCTCGACCTGTCCGCCACGCTGGGCATCGACTACCTGATGGTCGGCAGCTCAAACCGCGGCCGCCTCGTCAGTCTCCTTAAGGGCAACGTCGTCACTGAAGTAGCCAAGAACCTTCCCGAGAACATCCGGCTGATCATCTACGGCTGAAATGCCTGTCAATGATGCGGTTGGTAGCGGTTTCGAGTCTCCATCCCTCGCGGTATCTGGGCCGTAGTGTGGCCCGAATCGCCGTCCTTCCTGTTCCTGAACCCAAAGACTTCAGGTGGTTGAAAATGACCACAGCGGTCCGTCGTAACCATCGCCGGACCATTGTCTATCTATGACTGGTATTCATGCGTGAAGCTTCCTTCAGCAGAATAACCAATAGACACGGGCGTTTCAGTGACTGGTAGGCATTCGACCCGCTCATTGGCACCCCCGTTGCTAAAAGGAGGGTGTGCCGTTGCAAGAGTTCAATTTGAGCCTGTCTGGTCTGCCGGGTGATCGTGGCCGATCACTTCGAGCGGTTCCGGTC
>JAYUUX010000075.1:0-2640 GCA_043754645.1 Verrucomicrobiales bacterium
AAGTCGACGATGTAGAGGGCGCCATCGGGTCCGTTGTAGAGGTTGACCGGTCGGAACCGTTCGTCGGTGGATGCGAGGAATTCGCGGTCATCCCACGCCTGCTTGCCGGTCACGACTCCGTTCTCGTCCTTGAACATATTCCGTTTGATCAGGTTGGCGGAAGGTTCGGGAACGAAGCCGTTGCCGCGATAGTCCTCGGGGAAGTTGCTGCCCCGATAGACGACCGGGCCGCTGGCGGCGGTGAACTTCGCCAGATGGCCGTCGGGTCGGAGTGTTCCGGGTTGGTAGCCACGGTTCACGCCGGGGTTCACGCGGATCGAATAGGTCGCCTGGTTCTTGATCGGATCGACGTTCAGTCCGACCGGCGCACGCAGGTTGGGATTCCGTTGCAGGTAGGCCGACGGAACGAGGTCGGTGCGGAACTGGTCGCTGTTCGAGTTGTAGACCAAGCGGCCGAAGTCGTCCTGCGAGATGCCCCATTGTCCGCGGAAGGTCGTCGGCTCCCGCTTCCACGTGCCGTCGACGTTGCGGAACCGGGTCGTGTGGTTCGCGCTGTAGATCCAATTGTCGAGCGACCACATCAGGCCGTTGGATGCGTGCTCGGGATTGGACTGCTTGCCCAGGGTTGGATCGTTCTGTTTGGCGTAGTCGTTGGCCACCTCAACGCGTTCACCGGCGCTTCCGTCCTTCTTGATCGGGTAGAACCACAGCTTGGGTGGTTCTGCGACGACGATGCCGCCGTGGAGCAACGAGATGGCGCGCGGCATGACGAGTTTGTCCGCGAAGACCCGGCGCTTGTCCATGCGGCCGTCGCCGTCGGTGTCCTCGAGGACCGAGATTGCGCCCAGCGGCTCGGTTTCACCGATGCCTTGTGGGTTCATCATGTAGCCGCTCATCTCGACGACGTAGAGCCGGCCGTCGCCGTCGAACTGCATGGCCACCGGATCCTTCACGAGCGGTTCCGCCGCCACGAGTTCGACCCGGAATCCCTTCGGCAAAACGAAGGTCTTCATCGAGTCCTGCGGCGACAGGAACGGTGAGGGCGGAATCTTGCTGGCGGGCACGGGACCGACCTGGACCTCGCCGGCCTTGTCACCATTCTGGGCCAACGCGGGAAGTGCCGCTGCCAAAAGGCAGGCCAAGGTTCCGGGCATGTTTTTGAAGCGCATGGAATGTTTCGACGCCGCAAGGCGGGAGGTTATTCCCCACAAGGTGGCTGTGTGAAGGTATCGGGCTACGCGCGCCAATCAAGCCGGCAGGTCGGGCCACGATCGATGGAATAGTGGGACAGCCGCCCCGGCTGTCTTAGTGCTGCGGGCGCCCTCGCCCGCAGTTCGACAGGCGATGGCGCCTGTCGGACGAACACCGGCGAGGGCGCCGGTGCCACTAGCCAGCGCGGTTCAGCGCGCTCAGGACGGCCTTGACCGAGGCGAGTTCGATGTTGCTGTCGACGGCGGCGCCCCAACGCAAGCGGCCATCGGCCAGCTTGATCTGGATGTAGGCGATCGCATTGGCGCCTTCGCCGGAGCTGAGGGCGTGTTCCTTGTAGTAGGCGACCTCGAAGCGCGGAGCGCCGGAGGAATGCAGCGCCTGGACAAACGCGGCGATGGGACCATTGCCCTCCCCGGTCAGTGAGACTTCCCTGCCAGACAACCGGGCCGACGACCGGCAGCGGAAGACGCCGTCCACCCCGTCGGCATGGAAGTGGATGAGCTCCCAAGGGCTCACGCGCTCGATGTATTCCTTCCAGAACATGCCCTTGAGTTCCTCGCCCTTCACCTCGCGGCCGAGAGCATCGACGAGGTCGTTGGCGATGGGACCGAACTCGCGCTGCATGTCCTTCGGCAGCTCGATGCCGAATTCGCTTTCGAGCAGATAGGCCACCCCGCCCTTCCCCGACTGGCTGTTCACGCGGATGACTTCGCGGTATTCGCGGCCGATGTCGGCCGGATCGATCGCGAGATACGGGACGTCCCAGAACATTTCCGATTTCCGATTTCCGATTTCCGATTTCTCGGCAGCCCGCTCGGCCAAACCCTTCTTGATCGCATCCTGATGCGAGCCGCTGAACGCGGTGAAAACCAGCTCGCCCGCGTAGGGTTGGCGCGCGGGCACCGTCAGCCCGGTGCACCTCTCGTAGACTTCACGGATCGCCCCGACGTCGGAGAAATCGAGCTTGGGATCGATGCCGTGCATGTAGAGGTTCATGGCGACCGCAACGACGTCGAGGTTGCCGGTCCGTTCGCCATTGCCGAAGAGCGTGCCCTCGACGCGATCGGCTCCCGCCAACAACCCCATCTCCGTCGCCGCAATCCCGGTTCCGCGATCGTTGTGGGTGTGGAGGCTGATGGTGAGCGACTCGCGGTTCTTGATGTTCCGGCACATCCACTCGATCTGGTCGGCGTGGACGTTGGCCATCGCTACCTCAACGGTGTCGGGCAGGTTGAGGATCATCTTCCACTGCGGCGTGGGTTGCCATACGTCCATGACCGCTTCGGAAATCTCCTTGGCGAAGTCCAGCTCGGTCCCGCTAAAGCTCTCCGGCGAATATTGGAGGCGGACATTCGTTCCGGACAAATGCGGCAGCCGCTCCTTGATCCACTTCGCGCCCTGCACGGCGATGGCCTTGATCTCGTCGCG
>JAYUUX010000076.1:0-3874 GCA_043754645.1 Verrucomicrobiales bacterium
CTTCTTCACGTAGGCGTTGAAGACGTCGTCCGCGCTCATGCCGAGCACCTGCGCCATGCTGATGAGGAAATGGAACAAGTCCACCACCTCGACGCGCGCGTTTTGCTCGTCGAACTTCTGATACTTGGCCCACCATTTCCACGGGACGCTGTCGGTGAGTTCGGCCATCTCCTGCTGCATGGCGCGGGTGTAGTTGAGGAGCCACTTGGTCTTCTCCTCCTCGGTCATGGCGTCGGTGTTCACGCCGATGCGCTGGTTGAGCGCGTGTTGCATGCGGAAGAGTTCGCGGAGCTGGTCGGGTTGTTCCATGGCCGCAAATGTCCGGGACGGGGAAAGGGCAGGGCAAGTGCAATGACGACCTTGGAATGACGAAGCGCGAAGGCCAAAGGCCGAAAGTTGCGGAGTGCGGCCTTCTAGGCCGCAGCGGCTGGGAACGGCTGGAGGTTTGGAGGCTGCAACGAGCTTGGATGTGCTGCGGTCCGGAGGACCGCGCTCCGAGGGTTTGGCCTTTGGCCTTCTGGCTTAGTCATTCACGCCAATCCACACCTCACCAGCTTCGACCTTGGTCGCGTAGTGGCCTGCCGGTTTGGCGGGGTTGCTTTCGCAGGCGCCGGTGGCGGCATGGAAACACCAGCCGTGGAGCGGACAATAGACTTTGCCGTGCTCCACATGGCCGGCTCCGAGCGGAGCGCCCTTGTGCGGGCACTCGTCGTCCAGCGCGTGGAAACCCTCGGCCAACCTGACGAGGCAAAACTGGCGTCCCGCGGCCGCGACGCTGCGGCATTGGTCGACGTCGAGGCTGTCCGCGGCGGCGGCTCGGACCCATTTTGCGGGTGTCGGAACGGGCGGAATCATCGGCGGCGCTTCAGGACCCTCTTGATCGCCTCGCTCCTTGCCTCACGGGCCAGCGCGAGGGCTCCTTTGCGGCCGAACTTGCGGACGGAGAATTTGCGCTTGGTGATTTCCCCGGGGCGCTCCGACCAGACGGCCTCCGCGTATTCGTAGGCGTAGGCGCGACCGTTGCGCGAGACGACCTTGGACCTGAGGCCTGCGCCGCGTTTCGGGTCGAGCAGGCGTTCGGCCATTAATGCTCGGGAGGGTTTGAGCTTGGTCTCCAATCGGTCGCGCTCGCGGATGGCGACCTTGAGCGAGCCGGCCTTGCCGCCGTGGGTGTGGTCGCCGATGTAGACCTGGGTTTGTTTGCCTTTCCGGGTGAAACGGACGAGCCAGCCGCCGGTGCCGCGGTCGACTTTGGCGTTCGGTTTGACGCGGGCGATGTTGTGAAGGGATCGGGTCTGGCTCACGGGATGGGGTTCGGTGGTTTGGACTGGGGAACGGGGGCGTGGCCGTCGGCCGGTTTGTTTTTCTTCCACGGCATTTCCGGAAACTTGGTGGGGAGCTTCACGGGCGCGAGCTTCGCCTGGGCCATCTGCAACTCGGGATCCCCGGCAGGAGCGGTGGAGGCGTCGGGTTTGGCCATGTTCTCCTTCCACGAGGAGATCCGCGCCTGCAATCCATGGTGTTCGGCGGTCTTCTTGTCGCCGGACTTCATGTAGAAGAGGGAAAGGTTCGTGTGAACGAGCTGTTCGGTTGGGCGCAACTTCTCGGCCTTGTGGCCTTCGGCAATGGCGCGGGCGAAGTCGCCCTTGCGGTAGTAGGCGCCGCCGAGTGAAAGCTGTGCGTCGAAGTAGGCGGGGTCCTCGGCCAGGATGGCGGTGAGCTTTTCGATGGCCCCGTCGAACTGGCCCATGCTGAATTCCAGCATGGCATCGTCGTATCGGTCTTGGAGCGACTGCATGTCGTGAATGTCGGACTCGGGAGGGCGGTTGCCAACTGAAGAGTTCCCCGCGGAATGACGAAGCCCGAAGGCCAAAGGCCGAAGAACTGGCGGGCCTCCGGGAAAAGAAAACGGGCGGGACCATGTCGGTCCCGCCCGTGCGAAGATCAACCGTAAGCAACGTCAGGCGCGCTGGGTGCGGCGGCGCAGGAGCCATCCGCCAAAGGCGAGGCCGACGAAGGCCGGAGCCACGGTGCCGACTTCAGGCACTGCGGCGATGTCGATGGAGTAGACGCCGATCTTGTTGCCGACTTCATAGCCGACGAGGAGCAGGGGAGTGCCGTTGGGAGAGTCGGAGGCGGGAATGAACTCGAGGCTCTCGGGCGAGATCTCGCGGGTATTTATGTATTGGAGGAAGGAGGGGTTCGTCGGGTCGGTGATGTTGTAGGCCATGACGCCGCCGATCCGCTCCAGTCCGATGAAGGCAACGGTGGCGCCGTTGAATTGCCCGATCGTGACACCTTCGGGCTCGGCTCCCTTGTTGTCTGAGCGCGTGTCGAAGCCTGAGCCGCCGGTTGGGACCCCTTCCGAGTTGAAGAGAGCGGGGAACAAGGCTGCCGTCGTGAACTCGAAGGCGGATCCGGAGTCGTAGACCCGGGCTCCGGTGTCGGCGTCCCAGATGGAGAAGCTGCGGGTGCCGAAGGCATTGAGGTCATCGATCTTTCCCGATGCGTCGAGGTGATCGAACTTGGAGACCGTCAAGCGGCCCAGGGCCTTGTCGTTCTGGAAAGTCGACGCCCCGAAAATCGCGGCCGGATACAGTGCGTCCAAGTGGGCGAGGTAGGCGGGCGCGAAACTCGCCCGCGGGAGATCCTTCACCCGCGCGCTATCGTCGGTCACGGGATGGGATCCGGAGGCGAAGTCGGGCCGACGCTGGTCGCCTTCGTTGGCGGTCACCAGATAGGTCTTTGCGCCGACCTGATAGCTGGCCAAGGCGTCGGGCATGGGCATCCCGGCGATGTTGTCGTTGATCTCGATCTTGCCGACGGAAGAGGACACTTCGCGGTCGGACGCATCGATGAGCTTGGTGATGGTTCCAAGACCCTTGACCGAGGTCCATTTGCCGGAGGCGAGGTCGAATTCGCCGATGGCGTTGTTTTCCTGGAGCGTGACGAAGACGCGGTTGCCCTGCTGCGTGATGTATTCGGGCTCAATGTCCTTGAAGCGGTCGCCGGCCGCATTGTTCACGGGGTGAACGCGGGCGCCCGTCAGATCGACGCCCGATTGAAGGTTGGCGGCGGAGAAATCGAACGTGCCGACCTGCCCCGAACCGAGCCCGGCGAGCTGGGCAGATCCGGCCACGCTGCTGATGTCGATGACGCTCAGGGATCCGGGCCGGTCAAAGTGGTTGGCTCCTTGGGTGATCGGTTCGCCCTCGTTCGCAATGAGCAGCTTCGTGCCGTCGGAGGAGAACTTGATCGAGTCGGGGTGCCATCCGACGTCGAGAGTCTTGAGAATGGATCTGGATGTGGTGTCGAAGAAGACGACCTTCCCGGGGTTTGACCCGCTTTCCATGGGTATCGCCGTGGCGACGCCGAAGCCGCGGCCGAGGGGGTCTGCGGCCACGCTGCTGATGGAGCGGATCGAGAGGCCGTCCACGGTGGAGAGGTTCAGGAAACTGAGGGGACCTGTGGAGATTGGGGCCGAGGGATTGGCCAGGTCGACGAACTGGACTCCCGTGTCGGCGCTGCTGAAGACGAGCTTGGAGTATTTGTCGAAGGAGACGATCTCCGCGCTGCCAGCCACGCCCTGGAAGCTGGCGAGCTGGGTCAGCAGGTCGGCATGGGCCGACATACCGGGGATCAGGAGGGAGGCGCCTGCAAGGAGGGCTCTAGGGAGTGGATTCGAGGCATTCATTGGGTGATTTTTAGGCAGGGCGAAGATTGATCCTCGTTGTTACGGGATGATTGCGCGTTTGTGACGATCCGGTGACTTGCGCTCGGAGTTTTCGCGGTGCGGTCGGGAAATCCCTCGCCGTAACCGGCGCGTCTGTGGTTCAACTGCCCACTCATGAGTTTGCCGCTGGAACTGATCTCG
>JAYUUX010000077.1:0-2935 GCA_043754645.1 Verrucomicrobiales bacterium
CCTACCACGCCGGTGGCGAACTCAAAAAGACCACCATAGAGGACCCGCTCTACGGCTTCGTCTTCGAGAAGAATGTCTCACATATCGACCCGCTGGGCCGGCCCAAGACGGTCGAGTTTCCCAGCACGCTGATCTCCGGGACCTACTCGTATGACTATGCGGCTGGATCATTTTCGACCGTAGGACCGAGCCAGACCACCAAGAGCACATGGGATTCGGCCGGCTACGCCACCGGATTCTCCGATGCCATCAACACTTTCGTCCAGACGCCGACGGCGAATGGGAAGGTCAAACAGATCCGCCGTCAGGAGGACGGTGCGACATACACCACCGATTTCGGCTATGACTCCCTCGACAATGCCCAATCCCAGACTGACGGGCTTGGCCAGATGCTCACCTACGAGGCCAACACCGACGGTTCGTTCAAGAAGATCACCAACCAGCGGAACAACGACTGGAACCAGACGTTCAGTTCGCTCGGCGAGTTGCTGACCCGCAATCGTAAGGACGGACTTAAGTTCAGTTTCAAACACAACCCAAGACGGGAAGCGTCGTTTTCGGGTTCTCCTACAAAAGGATTCGGCTTCGGCTACGACTCGTCGTATCGCTTGCAGACCAAGACCCAGCCAAACGGCGAGCTGATTACCTTCAGCGCGTTCGACGGCCGCAATCTCCCCAAGACCGTGCAGTTGCCCGGTGGCGGTTCGATGAGCCTCGAATATGACCTGCAGGGCAGGGTGACCAAGAAGACGACCGTGTTCTCGGGCGTGAACTATGTCGCCACCTTCAAGTATGACGCGTTGGATCGGGTTCGTGAGACCTCCTACAACGCGGGCGGAGGAAACGCCGCCACCGCGACGTTCGACTACGACCTGGCCGGGCCGCTGACGAAGGCGCGATTTGTGGAAGACGGTGGGGACTTCACGGTCAGATATGCCTACCTCAACGATGGAAGCCGAAAAGCCATCGACTATCCCTCCGGAGTCAGTGTCACCGAGGACCGCGATGGTTCCGGGCGCCTGACAGGAATCAAGGTCGGCACCAACGACGTGATGAAGGTCACGGCGTGGCAGGGCAGTGCGAACCCCAAGACGGTAACGCTTGGAACCGCCATCTCGCTTGCGAACTCCTACGACACCCGGGAACGCCTGGAATCCAGTCGTTACACAGTCGGCGGCAACCAGGTGCTCGCGCATTTGCGCTACCGCTACGATCTCGCGAACAACGTCGAGGTGCGCCAGCAGTTGCACCACGGATTCCGCGCTGACGTGTTCTCGTATGACAACGGGGAGCGCGTCATCGGGGCGAACATGGGGGCCTTGCCTCCCATCACCGGCGCGACAGCACGTCCGGAGGGTTCCTATTCGCCGTCGCTTGGGTTTGGTCCGGGCGTCTACTCGCGGAGTTTCACCTACGACTCTTCCGGCGACGACTACCTGACGTCGGTCGGCGGAAACTCCGCTTTTGGTGCAACCATTCCGCCCATGGCCTCGAGCTTCAGCGGCCACGATTCCTACTCCCATGCAACTACGGTCAACGGCCAGTCCAGGGGCGGACCCGATGGCATGGGCAACGTCAAAAAGACTCCTCTCCAGACCCGCTCTTTCAGCCTGTCCACCCCGATCCCAATGAACGGTGATCTGGTGCACGACGCTTTGGGCAGGCTTTCCACGATTACCCTTACCAACGGGTTTGTGATCGAGAACCGCTTTCAGCCTTCCGGACTCCGCTACCTCAAAAGGGTTCTCAACGGGGCGTCCGAAGTGTCGAGAACCTGGTTTGTCTACGATTCAGGGACTCGGCTCATCGAGGAATACAGCTCGGGCGCCGGCGGAACGCCCCAGATCTCGGCCCGCTACTATTACTTCGACCACGACGCTCCGGTTGCCGCCGATATCCGCAACCCCGTCACGGGCGATTTGGACCGCTACTTCTACCTGAAGGACCACAATGGATCCGTTGTCGCGGTGGCAAACGCGGCCGGAGAGGTGGTCGAGCGGGTTCAATACGACGTATTTGGTCAGCCGACGATCCAACCTACCGACGGTCTCCGACCCCAGATGGCCAGCATCGTTCGTGGAGTCGGTAGCGAGATCATCGTGCTTCTCACAGAAGCCGTCGTGCCGCCGTTCACCGATCCGGGTCAAGGAACAGGAATCCAGACTCCTGCCGCCGACCTTTCTTCGGCGATCAGCTTCGTTCAGGTGAATCCCATCGGGGCCCTTGGCGGCACGCTGAGGTTCGACGAATCGTCGTCGGGCCTGGATTTCGGACGAACCTTCAGATTCCAGCCCAGCATCACCTTGACCGGGCTGGTTACGGTCACACTGGGGGCCGGTAAGGTTTCCGACGAATGGGGCAACCGCAATCTGGCCCATTCCATCACGCTGGATTTCTCCACCAACGCTCCGAACGGAGTTCTCTTCGACACGTCCAACGTCACCTTCACCGCGCCGTCGCCGGTATCGGTGAGCGCGGTCCGTTCGCCGTTCCTGTTCCAAGGGCAGTATTTTGATTACGAAACCGGCCTGAGCTATATGAGGGCGCGGTTCTACGATCCGTTCACGGGTCAGTTCCTTGAGCCCGACCCGATGGGTTACGAGGACAGCGTCAATCTTTATGCGGGATTGGCGAATAACCCGGCTTCGATGAGGGACCCGACGGGACTTGGAGTCTATCCGGCCCGTGCCATTTTGAATTCCGGCCGGAGGAATGCCGGCGGGGCGGGATCTCACCTCGCCGCAAAGGGCCTCACAGAGATTGAAGTGAACGCGATCGGCAACGTCCTCGCGCGGCGACGGCAGAATGTCCGGCTGAGCATCCGGAGCTTTGGCGACAAAGCCGCCGCCCGTCGTCTCAATGCCGAGAATGGCATGCCGAACAAGCCCGCTTTCGAGAAGGGCAAGACAGGTCCGGACGCCAGACGCATGGCCAA
>JAYUUX010000078.1:0-5101 GCA_043754645.1 Verrucomicrobiales bacterium
GTGTCATTCGTCCCGAACGGAACTGCGGCCGTGCGGAAGGAGAAGTTGGTGTCGCTGCCCCACTCGAACCAGGTCGCACCATCGAGCCGGCTCGAAGAAGCGAATCCGCTCAAACGGACGGAGTCCGGCCCATCGGCCTGGATGGCCTGCGAAACGGCAAGCGCCCGGCCCTGAACCACGATGGTCACCGATCCGGTTGATGAAACCGCATCACCGTCGGAAACGGAAAAAGTGAACGCGCCGTAGGCTGGCCCGAAGCCACCGGCGTCCGGGGCGTAGATGACCCGGAACAGGAAAGTGTCGGTGATCAGCGCGTCGTTTGTCGTGATCTGGGCACCTCGACCTCCTCCTGAGGCTTGAAAGAGCTTCCCGCGCGCCGGAAGCTGGGCAACCCGATAAATCAGCGGATCCAGGTCAGGATCACCCGCCGGCAAAGTGACGATCAGGTCGGTCGCGGGTGCGGTCGTGAGGAACACGTTTGTCGTGACTGGGAGTCGATTGGGCTGAAGGGCCAATCCGTAGCTTGCGGACAATTCCGCCGAAACGACTGCCCCCAAAGTCCCAGGCTGACCGCTAGGAGTCGTTCCCCATGCCACAGAAAATGTTCCGTTAGTCCGAATTCCAAACGCGGAATTGGGCCCCGCACCTATCGAAGCAAATCCCGACGGCAAGAACGATGTGGATGTGTCCTTGCCCCACGCCACCATGGTTCCGTTCGAGTTCAGAGCCACCAACTGCTCACTTGCGGACGCAAGTTTCCGGAAAACGCCATTCGCACGCGACGGGGGATTTGTGAAGTAGCTGGCAGTGCCCCACGAGACGACGCGTCCCTCCTCGGTCAGAACGGCACTGTGGTTCAATCCTCCCGCCATCGAGACGACGTTCGACAAGCTCGATGGCACTCCGCTGCCGACCGCCGAACCGATTCCCCAGACCCTCAGGCTTCCGTCCTGCTTCAGTGCCAAATTGTGTGCGTCGCCCGATGCGATCGCCACGACGTTGGACAAGCCGGTAGGAACCGTCCCCTGCGTGTATGAGTTGTTTCCCCACGCCACGAGAGTTCCGTCGGACCTCAGTGCCAGCATGTGAAGCGAACCACCCGACAACGCGACAACGTTGGTCGCGGAGGCCGGGATCGTTCCCAATCCCGATGAACCTGGGGTCCAGACTATCGGCCGTCCGTTGTTCCGGACGGCGGCGCGGTGGGAGAATGAGAAACCTGAGATCTCTGCAAGATGGCTGATCCCAGCGCTGCCGCCCGGAATAGCAGTCGTGCTGCTGGTCCCCCACTGGACCAGTCGACCGCTTGTTATGAATGACTGCGGCGACGACCGGTAAATGCCGGCCTCATTGCTCACCACGAGGCGGAAACGGTATTCTGTGTTCGCCGCCAGATTGCTAACCGAGACCGCCTGGTAGCGGTTGGTCACCGCCGGTGCCGCCGGGACGGATTCGGTGACGCGGTCGAATAGATTGGAAACACCCCACTCGATCCAGGTGGCAGACGGAATGCGGGCCATGAACATCCCGTGCAACCTTGCCTGATCCGTCGCGAGCACCCAAGGCGACAAGGTGTGCGCCGTCGTCGCGGCATCGACTTCAATCGTCACCGTGGCGGGCAATGAATCGGCCTCGCCGTCGCTGGCGATGAACTTGAAGGACGTGTAAGGGAGGCCGACCTCAAGTCCGTCCGGAACGAAGATAATGCGCCCTTGGGAATCCAGGACGGCCGTGTTCGGAGCTGTCACCTGCGTCCCTAGGTTCGTGCCGTCCCACTGGAAAATCCGGCCACGCAACGGAGGCTCCGAGACACGCAATGTAACGGCGTCGCCATTGCGGTCCGCTCCCTTCAACGAGATCACGAGAGATCCGCCTACCCGGAGTCGGTTGGTAGAGGGAATCGCGACTGGGGGAATGTTTGGAATCAGGGCAGAGGAGAAGCCAGAACCCGCGGCCATGGATGTCGCAGGCGGCAATCCACCCGGAATCGACAACTGGTCGTATCCGTTGCCTCCAAACCCCGCGATGTTGCCGGCGAAATCCGTCACCAAACCGTGATCCGAGCCCATAGCCAACTCCCCAAACCGGATTCCGTTGGTAAAAGGGTCCACCAGGGAGTTGTTAACAAAATGGCGGACGGTTCCGTCAGCGGCCAAAGCCGCAAGCGTGCTTCCACCCGCGGCAATCTTCACCGCATTGGACATAGCAGGCCAATTTGACGAGAGAACGGCACCGTTTCGCCCCCACCACCATACCCTCCCGTCGATCGACAGTGCGGCGGCGATTGACGGCCCTACGGTAATCCGAACCGCGTTGGTAACCTCGGAGGGAACAGGACTCAAATCGCCCGTCGCAATCAACGACCCGTCGGCCCGAAGCCCAAGCATAGCCGAATCCCAGCCGGCCAAGGCCAACACGTTCGTCATCTCAGGTTGAACATTGGACGCCGCGCCCCAAGCGATCACCGAACGGTCCGCCAAAAGGGCATACGATGTTGAACCTCCGGCCGACACGGCACTGGCATTGGACAATCCGGCTGGAACATTCGTTTGTCCCGAGATCCCATATCCCCAGCTACGAACCGACCCGTCGCTCTTCAAGGCAACCTGATGGGTGGCGCCGGCGACCAGAGCCACGAGGCGATCAATGCCGGGAGGCGTGTTGGTTGCAGGCGGAACCTGCCTGCCCCAACCGACAGTCTTCAGCTCCCACGCAAATGCTTCGTCCGCCCCGTAGGCGACCCTCGACGCATTGCTCACCACCAGGCGGCAATGATAGCCGACTCCGCCTGCGACTGACAGGCCCCCGACCACACCAGAAACCGCCGAAATACCAGCGAAGTTGGTAACAACCCCTGCATCAATACGGAAACCATAGTTCGTCGTTGGTCCCCATTCGAACCAACTCGATGTGGGAAGACCTCTGGTTAACACCGAACCTTCGAGGATGGTGCCGATGTTCGGAGAAAGCCTGGCTGGCCTCGTGGCGGCCAGAGGGAACCCTATGTGCAGCCGATAGGCCGCCGGCGGCGACTCGGTCAGTCCGTCTCCAATGGCGTAGCTGAAAGCATCGAAGTCGGAGCCGTAGCCTTCAGCGTCGGGGCGATAGACCACTCGTTGAAGGGGGTCCACAATCTGCGACGCCACCGATAAGATCCGATCTCCGCGAAGCCCGTTGACGACTTGGAAAAGCTGACCTCGCACCGGAAGAGACCGGATCGTGATTGCGAGCGGATCGCCGTTCGGATCCCCGCCTGGCAGCGTGATGAATCTCTCTTCATTTACGGAGAGCGTCGCTTCGCCACCCAGAGCGACGGGAGGCACGTTGGTGCCGAGGACGACCCCGTGGCCCGCACCCGCCGCAAAAGCCACGGGAAAGACATTTGAAGCCGGGCCGGAAACGGGCCAAAGCGATCCCCCTCCCCATCCAGCGATCCTGCCCGAGGCCGCTCCGGCCGCCACAGTGCCATCGGCGGCATCGATCATGACCCAGTCTTCGCTCTGCAGTATACCGACGGGAACACCTCCCGGCACGGAACCCGCGGCGGACAGCGTGCCGTCGTTTACGATGGCCACGAGATAAGCCGCGTCCGCCGAAATGGCCGACACATTGGTCCTGATGGTTTGGGCAAGTCCGTTGCCCCAAGTCACCACTCGTCCATCAACACTCAAGGCGGCGGAAAAATGATGGCCGCACGCGATCTGGACCACATTGCTGAGGTCGGCTGGGACGTTGGCCTGCCCGTATCCGTTGAATCCAAATGCCCGAACGGTTCCATCACGCAGCAGAGCCAGCCCATGATATGCTCCAGCTGCGACACTGACGGCGTTGGTAATCCCAGCAGCTTCCGCCGCCATCGGATAACCGGGCTGCGACCAGGCGGCGACCGACCCGTCGCCGCGCAAACCAACCGTGCTCCCGTAGCCCGAAACGATCTGGATCAGGTTCGTCGCACCGACCGGCATGGACAAACCTCCAACATAGTCGCTGCCCCATGAAACCACGGTTCCATCAGCTTGAAGAGCGTGGGCGACGTTACCCACCGCCGCGACCCCGACGGTGTTCAGGGCCGGCGGGTTCGTCGCCGCCTTACCTGGTCCGTAGGCGCCCCAGGTGACGACGCGACCGCCGGTAATGAACCGTTGCTTCAGGCTGCGAGAGACACCGGTCGCATTGCTCACGACCAGCTGGAAGAAGTGCGCTTGGCCTGGTTGCAGGCCGTTGAGCGAAGCCGAAAGAAACTCAGACTTCGAATCCGCCTGAATTGCCTGGCCCACGGTGAAATTTCCCATGGCATCATTTGTTCCCCATTCAAACCACGCGGCCGATGCAAGGCCGCCGGAAGCCACGAATCCCCTGATCGTCGCCGCTACGTTCGTCACCGGGGCGGCAGGAAGCGCGAACGCCGAAGCAAGGCCTAGGATACGGACTTCAACTTCGCCAGGAGCGGACGCCTCTGTCGGATCCGCAGCAGAATAAGTGAACCGCTGGAAAACACCATCGCCGGCATCCGTCGGTGCGACGAAAACAACCCTTCCCCCCGCGTTCGTGACGACGTCGCCTGCCCCAATTGGAGACCCTGGCTGATTGCTCGTCGTGGCCTGGTAAAGCGCGCCCCCGGCCGGCAAGGTCAAAATACGATACGAGACCGCATCGCGATTCGGATCTACTGCCGCCAAGGTCACCAGGACCTCAGCGCCCGCACGCGTTTGATACCTGAGAGGGATCGCCGTCGGCCGAATGTTCCCCGCGATGGCGATGGAGCTCCGCGAACCGCATGCCACTTGGACCACGCTGGTCAAGCCCTCAGGAATCACCGCCGCCGGGGAAATGTTCGTATCCCACCCAGTGACTTTACCTGATGAACTCAGTGTGAGCGAATGCCCGGACGAAGCGAAATCCTCGATACCGCCTAGTCCGCCCGGGATAGCTCGTTGTCCTTGGTCCGATCCGGAATCCGAGGCCAACCAGTTTGTGATGCTTCCGTCTCTGCGAATTGCGCTGGCAAGGAGAAGACCACCCCGAAGGCTCACGTAGTTGCTTCCTAGCTCAACCGCGCCGCCATTTGCCTGGATCTGAAATACCCGGCCAGACTGTTCGA
>JAYUUX010000079.1:0-6372 GCA_043754645.1 Verrucomicrobiales bacterium
GGCGTAGACCACGGTCTCCATCATCATGTAGGTCAGGCCGGTCTTCTTCACCAGGTCCACGATCTTTTTGCAGTCGGCGATGCTGGTGGCCATGGGCACGGTGCAGGCGACGTGTTTGCCGGCCTTGAGCGCCTCGATGGACATCCAGGCATGGTCGGGGATGGGGGAATTGATGTGAACCGCGTCGACGTCCGGGTCCTTGAGGACGTCCTTGAACTCCTGGTAGCGGACCTTGACGCCGAAGTAGTCGCCGACGTCGTTCAGCTTTTTCTCGTTACGCTGGCAGAGGGCGTAGCAGTTCGTGTGCGGGTGCTTCTGCCAGATGGGGATGAACTCGGCGCCGAACCCGAGGCCGATGACCGCGATGTTGAATTTTTTGCTCATAGGAATCGATTGGGGTCGACACCGCGAAGGCACACGGACCTTGCGGAGGCGACCGGATGGACTGCTGTGCGGGCGAGTTCAAGAGTCCGCGCGCGACGAGTCAACTCGATTCAACATGGGGGACGGAACGCCCGAGTCGGCGATGACTGACCAAACCGAAAGCCCCGCCGTCAGCCGTTGAACTCGTCGAGTTGGCGGCGCTCTTTCTTCGTCGGCCGGCCGGAGCCTTTCGGTCGAAGGTTGATCGGGCGGAAGTTCGGATCGCTCTTGCGCGTGAATTCCTCCGGAGGCGTCAGGTCCTCCATGAACTGCGGGACGGCTGCGGCGCCGACGCGTTTGTCCACCATTCCGACCACGCGGACCTTGCGGCGGAACTCCACGCTCTGGACGTTGAGCAGGTCGCCGATGCGGACGTCGCGGGCGGCTTTGGCCGGAGCGTCGTTCAACTTCACCTTGCCGCCGCGACAGGCTTCGGCCGCGAGAGAGCGGGTCTTGAAAAGGCGGACGGCCCAGAGCCATTTGTCGATGCGGACGCCGGCGTCGCTCATTCCTCGATGCGGTAGAGATGCGTCTTGGTGCGGACGAAGAGGGCGTTGCCGGAGACGGCGGGCGAAGCCATCACGCCGTCGGCCAGGGTATTCTCGGCGACCTTGGAGAAGGCTCCTTCCGTCGCGAGGACGATGCCCTTGCCCTCCTCGTTGAAGGCGTAGAGCCGGCCCGCGGCCACGATGGGCGACGCGGAGTAGTTTCCGCCGATGCGTTCACTCCAGATCTGCTCCCCGGTCTTGGCGTTCCAGCAGTTGGCGACGCCGCCGTCCTCGATGCCGAAAAGCCGTTCGCCGACGAGGGTCAGCGACGGTTTCTTGGGAGTGCCGCGCTTGGATTTCCACGCGACCTGAAGCTGCGACGCGTCTGCTGCTGTGGCGTTGGCGTCGAGGACGTCTCCCTTCTTGCCGGGCTTGATCGCCAGCGTCTGCCCCTGGGACCAGCCCGTCGGGACATAGACCAGTCCGTGGCCGATGACCGGCCGGGTTCCGCCGGAATGGCTGGTGCGTTCCTCCACGCGCCAGAGTTCCTCGCCGGTGCGCGGGTTGTAGGCGTAGAGGGCGTTCGCTCCCTGGCTGAGGAGCGTGGCCACGCCGTCCAGTTCGGCGACGTGGCATGTGGCGAAGGCCTTCCGCATATCGCCCTCCATCTTGGGTTTGCCGTCGGGGCCGAGGTCCTTGAAGTCGATGGACCGCTCCTTACGCCAGACGGTTTTGCCGGTGGCCTTGTCGAGCGCGACGATGAACTGGTGGTCGCTGCCGTCGAAATTCACGATCAGCAGATCCTTCCAGATGATCGGCGAGGAGCCGGCGCCGCGGTAGTGGTTGCACTCGAAGTCGCGGCGTTCCCAGAGAACCTTGCCCGTCTTCGTGTCGAGGCAGGCCGTGCCCGGTGCCCCGAAGGTGATGTAGACGCGGCCTTCCTCGATGGCGGGCGTGGGCGAGGCGGGGCTGTTGAACTTGTGGACGAACTGCGGCCTCTCCACATCGAAGAGCTTCTGGTCGCGGACCACCTTGCCGGTCTCCTTGTCGATGCAGAGGGCGGAAAGTTCCCGGCCATCCTCGGTGGCGGTGGTCAGCCAGATCTGGTTTCCCCAGATGACGGGGGAAGACCATGCCTTGCCGTGGATGGCAGTCTTCCACTTCACGTGGTTCGTTTCGCTCCAAGTGGTCGGCAGCGTGGACTTGCTGATCCCGTCGCCATGCGGACCGCGGAACTCGGGCCAGTTGGCCGCGGGAGAAGCGGCCAAGGCAACGACACGCAAGGCCAGCAGGCCGGCGAGGAACAGGGCGGATTTCATGCGCAAGACCTTACCGAATTGCGGAGCCGTGCAAACCCGGAATGCGCGGGGTGTCCATGCCCCGGAAACAGCCCTCAGCCCCGATTGGTTTCCGACCGATGGACCCTCCGAGTGTCTGAGAACAGCCCAGTGATCCGTCGCGCCACGGTGGACGATGCCGTCCCGTGGATCGACCTGCTGCTCGCGTCCATCGGCGGAAACTACGTGTCCCGCGAGGTCTACGACCCCGTGTGGGCCGCCTCCCAGTTCTCCGAGGATTCCAACTGCGAAACATGGGTCCTGGACGCCAACGGCGTTCTCATCGGCAGCGTGACGTTTCTTCCGCCCAACTGGCCGCTGCAGAACCCGATCTGCAACCTCGGCCGGCTGCTGCTGCGGCCGGAGGCGCACGCCACGGGCGCGGCCCGGGCGCTCCTGAGCCGGGTCTGCGCGGTCGCTTCCGAACGCGGCCAGACCGTGGTTTCGCGCGTGTCCGCCTCGGACAACGCCCAGCAGATCCTCCTCGAGCAGCTCGGCTTCATCTGCTCCGGCTACCAGCCATTCAAGCACTTGTTGGAACTCCGTTCCGGCTACCTTTTCTACGTCCTCCCCAGCGCGCGCGTCCTCGGGCTGAGGCAGCGCCTGAGCGGCTCGGTTCCGCAGGTGACCGAACTCGCCGCCGCCGTGCTCGGGCTCATGGGACTGCCGGCGCCGGAAACGCTCCGGGACGGCGCGACCGGTTACCCGCTGCGGTCGCCCGAGCTGCGCACGGAGGAGATCGCGTTCGAGGACTACCAGTTCTGCCGGAGCCAGCTGCGCCAGCAGAACCCGTTTCCCGAAGTGTCGGGCGGGTTCCACCTGGGACTCGGGCTCATGCGCGTTGAATCCGGCGTGCCCATCCGTGCGCTCCTCGGCCGCACCGGGGAACGCTCGCTCGCCGGCCTCGCCTACTGCTTCGACGAACACGACCGGTGCGTCCGCATCGTCGATACGTTCTGCGTGGACGAAGTCGCGCTCGGCTCCGTCTGCCAGGTCCTCGTGAAGCTTTCCCAGGACCAGCTCCACGCCACTTATCTGGAGATGGACGTCCTCGCGAGCGCCCCGCGCCTGCTCAAGACGGCCGAACAGCTCGGCTTCGTGCCCGTCGCCTATCTGCCGGCGTTTTTCTCGCGCAGCGGCGCCGTGGACGACGTCGTGAAGATGGTGAAGCTGAACCTGCCCTACTCGTTCGAGGGCGGCGAACTCACCCGGCAGGCCCGCTCGGTGGCCGAAATCGTCGACCACAATTTCGACGAGCAAAAGGTCGGCGTGGCCATCATGAGCCTTCTCAGAGGCCTTCCCATCTTTGCCGGTCTCGGCGACGGCGAGATCCGCAAGATGGCCCATCTGTTCGAGCAGCGCCTCTACCGGCCCGGCGAGACCGTCTTCGCCAGGGGCGCCGCCGGAGACGAGGTCCTCGTGGTCATGCGCGGGAGCGTTGAGATCCGCCTCGAAGAAAAAACCCAGGCCGTCGCCACCATGACGGAGGGGAAGATTTTCGGTGAACTGGCCTTCCTCGACGGATCGCCGCGCATCGCCTGGACCGTCGCCGCGCAACCAAGCATCCTGTTGGTCATGCATCGCGACGCCTTCAACCAGCTCATCGCCCGCGAGCCGCACCTCGGCATGCTGGTCATCCGCAACATCGCCCTCGACCTCTCGCAGAAGCTCCGCCAGGCCAGCTCCGCCCTCAGCCGGCGGAATTGAAGCCGTCTACGGATTCCCGGACTAGCTCCGGTTGACCACGGACTCGCCGCCCTTGGCGATCTCGTCGTAAATCCAGCGGTAGGTTTTTCCCATGCCGTCGCACAGCTTGGTCGAGGGTTCCCAGCCGAATGTCTTTTGGATCAGGGAATTGTCGCTGTTGCGTCCGTTGACACCCTTGGGAGCACCGAGGTTGTAGGAGCGCTTGAGCTTGATTCCGGCGATGCCTTCCACGATGTCGACGAGCTGGTTGATGCTGACGAGTTCGCTGCTGCCGATGTTGATCGGCTCGATGAAGTCGCTGTTCAGCAGCACCTGGGAACCCTTCACGCAGTCGGTGATATACATGAAGCTGCGCGTCTGTTCGCCCGAGCCCCAGATTTCGATCTCGTGCTTTCCGGTCAACTTCGCGGTGATGACCTTGCGGCAAACGGCGGCCGGCGCCTTTTCCCGGCCGCCGGCATAGGTGCCGTTGGGGCCGTAGACGTTGTGGTAACGGGCGACGCGGGTCTGGATTCCGAAGTCTTCGCGGAAGTGCCGGCACATGCGTTCGCTGAAGAGCTTCTCCCAGCCGTAGCCGTCCTCCGGCAGGGCGGGGTATGCGTCTTCCTCCTTCAGGGCGGTGACATTGGGATCGCGCTGTTTGTCGCCGTTGTAGACGCAGGCCGAGGAGGAGAAGAAGAACCGTTTCACCCCGGCTTTTCGCGAGGCCATGAGCATATGCGTGTTGATAAGCACGCTGAGCATGCAAAGGGCCTTGTTCAGCTCGATGAAACCCATGCCGCCCATGTCGGCGGCCAGATTGTAGACGGTGTCACATCCAACGGTCGCCTGTTCGCAGGCGTCCAACCGGGAGAGGTCCAACTGGAGGGATTCCACGCCGGGAAACCGCTGATACCACTGGTCCAACGGCTTGTTATCCACGGCCCGGACCTGATGGCCTTGCCTGATCAGGTCCGCCACAAGATGGCCGCCGATGAATCCGCCTGCGCCACCGACTAGGATCTCGCTCATAAATTCGCTAATGCTTTCGGAAAAGGTTAGGAAGGTTTGTTTCGCCGCAATCTCATTCAAGCCGATGTTTTCTGAGTCCCGTGATTTGGAGAAGCACCCGGCCCACGAACAGCGGATTGTTGATGCAGTAGCGTTTCCAAAGACGTTTGGGTTCCGTGCAGAGCCTGAAAAGCCATTCCAACCCGCTCTGCTGCATCCAACGGGGCGCTTGCCGGATCTTCCCAGAATGAAAGTCGAACGCCGCGCCCACCCCGAGCATCACGGCGGTGTCCAGGTGGGGAAGATACTCGGACATGAAGCGCTCCTGTTTGGGAGTGCTCAGGCCGACCCAGAACAGGGATGGCGCGGTTTCAGAAACCTTTTTGGAAAGCTGCGCTCGTTCTTCGGGGTTCAAGGGCCGGAAAGGCGGGCAATAGGTGCCGACGATACGAACTCCGGGGAATCGCTTCTCAAGGCAACCCTTCAAATGATCGGCAACACCGGGAGCGCCGCCGTAGAGGAAATGAGTCAAAGCACCGTCCTCGGTAGACCGGAACACCTCTGCCATCAGGTCTGGGCCATAGACACGGCCGACCCACCCGCCCACGTCCTTCTTTCCCAGCCAAACCAACGGCATGCCGTCCGTGGTCACAAGAAAGGCCTTGTTCAGGATGTCGCGGAAGGCCGGATCGTTCTGCGCCTCGGTGACGCCATGGACTCCGGTAACGCAGACATAGCCCTTGCGGCGTTCGCGCGCAGCCGCAAGCACGGCCTGGGTCGCAATCGGAAGCGTCATCGCGCTTACCGCGACGCCCAGGACGTTGAACCGTTTGATGTCCATTGCCATCGAGCGATGCCTAATAACGTCCAGTTCGTTGGCGTGCGACGAAGAAACGTGCGGCGCTGGACCGCCTCACCAAGTCACCGGCACTCGGGTCTTCTGTCCGTTCCGGCTGTTGTAGAAGAGTTGCCGCTGCGACTGGCCGTATTCGTGGACCAGCTTCGTGATCTTGACGTCGTAGCAGCAGTATTCGGCGATCTCGGCCATCTTGCCCTCCTTCCACCAGCGGATCGCCTGCAAGCCTTCCGCCGTCTTCTCCACGCCGAGCGACGCGGTGGCGATGGAGTCGAGCGACACGCGGTGGCCCAGCGTCTTCTCCAGCTCCAGCATCATGTCGAGCGTGCGGACCTGCTCGAAGTCGAAGAAGTCGTTGTAGCCCTGGAGCACGACGTAATCGAAGCCCTTGTGGTTGAAGCCCACCACCAGATCGGCGCGCTGAAGTTCCTTGATCAGCTCCTGCACGCGGCTCTCAGATAGATCATGTAGTCGCCCCGGGCCGTGCTGTAGGTCACGCCCACGCTCATCTTGAGCTGGCGGAAATGGCTCGGCGTCCGCCCCCCGACCTCGTCGAAGGACTTCTGCGTTT